>JAFVXP010000044.1 GCA_017501055.1 Clostridia bacterium
CCGTCGTATGCAATGCTACGTGCAAGACAAATTATGTGCGAGGGAGAGCCCTTTGCCGTTGATGCGGCGGGCGATGTATCTCTTGTTGCAGAGCTTGACGGACAGAAGCTTATGTCCTTCTACCGCAAGGCAATCAACGATTATCCCGTTTTTATAACCTATGCAGGCGAGGCAGACGCAGAATACGTTGAATATTGCGTTCGAAAGAACCTTCCCTTTTCTCCGAGAAAAGCATCTATCCCCAAGCCTTCACTTCATAAAAGCCGTGAAAATATCATTCGTGCTTTCGAAGCGCTTGATATGGAGCAGAGCGTTTTAATTCTTGGGTTTACGCTCGATATGCCCGATACGGCAAAAAAACGTGCAATACTGACGGTCTATGACGAAATATTCGGCGGTTCGCCGGCAAGCAAGCTTTTTATGAACGTGCGTGAAAAGGAAGGGCTTTGCTATTATTGCTCAAGCTATCCGACAGCAGGCAAAAACGTGCTTTTTGTTTCCTGCGGAATAGAGCCGAAAACAGAGAAAAAGGCAATCAACGCAATCTACCGTGAGATTAACGCAATGAAAAACGGTGATTTTACGGATTTGGACATACAAAACGCAAAAAATTCAATCCTGCGTAACCTTAACGGTGTCGGGGGAAGTCTTGGCTCGATAACTGGCTATCTTCTTGGCTTGAACCTCAATTCCGATGCCGTGACTATAGAAGAAAACAAAAAGCTCATTTTGGAAGTAACCCGTGAGGATATCATCTCCCTTGCAAACAGTGTCAAATCCGAGCTTGAATATATCCTTGGTCCGGAGGTTACGGCATGAGCTTTAATATAAAAGAAAACAAGGATTTTAAAGAAAAATATCTCTATACCACGCTTGATTCCGGTTTTTCGGTTTATATAATACCGAAGGACCTTCCGACATCTTATGCAATGGTGTGTTGCGATTTCGGCAACGCAGACAGAAAATATACCCTTGACGGAGAAGAATTTACTCTCCCTTCGGGAACGGCGCATTTTCTTGAGCACAAGATGTTTGAAAATGCCGACGGGAGCGACGCTTTTCTTGAATTCGACCGCTTTGGCGGTAATGCAAATGCGTTCACTTCCTTTGAAAACACCTGTTATTATTTCTCCTGCACCGAAAACTTTTTTGAAAATCTCGAAATATTGTTAAAATCGGTCTCGAGTGTTAATTTCACCGATGAATCGATTGAAAAAGAGAAAAAAATAATCGCACGTGAGATTATGATGTACGAGGATTCGCCGACAAGTGCGATGATGCGTAATCTTTATAAAGCTCTTTATCATAACCACCCCATCGTTTCCCCGATATCGGGCACCTTGGAAACGATAAGCGAGATTACAAAGGAAACTCTTTTCAAGGCATATAACGATTTTTATATCCCTTCAAATATGTCGCTCTGCGTTTGCGGTAATATCGATGCAGAAAAGGTTCTCTCTTTTGCAAAACGCTATTTTTCAAAGCAGACCCACGCCCGCCCCAAAACGGTCTTTGATACCGAGCCGAAATCGATCAAAGCCGAAAGAATCGAATCCTGCGCCCCTATTGCAACACCGCTTTATTCCATAGGAATCAAATGTCCGCCCTTTGAAAAGCAAAACCTTAATGCACAAAGGGTCGGTACGGCGATAAGGATCGCAATATCACTTATGCTTGGCAGGTCGAGCGATTTTTACTGTGATAACTACGAAAAGGGTATCATCAACGAGCGTTTCTATGCAGGATATACTCAATCACGCAATTCCGCACATATCGTCATTTCGGGCAGCGGTAACGATTTTGATACCGTAAAAAGGCTTGTTATCGACGAGATCGAAAAGAGAAAAGCTCTTCCCTTTACAGAGCAAGAGCTTCTTCGTGAAAAGCGTGCGGCTTATGCAGAATGTATTTCGCTTTTCGACAACGGCGAGGATATAGTTTCGGCTATGTCGGCGACGGCATTCTTGGGCTATGACGAATACGACTGTATCGAGCTTATCCGTGATATAACAAGCGACGAAATTATGTCTGCGCTCAACACGATAGACACAAATAACTGCTCTTTGAGCGTTGTTAATATAAAACAAGGAAAGGAAACAGAATGATGAACAGAATTGCTTTCCCCGAATTCGGTCTTGAATTTAATATTGACCCAACGGCGTTCACCGTATTCGGAATTGAGATCCAATGGTACGGAATAATCCTTTCGTTGGGTATCGTCGGTGCATTTTTGCTTTTCTATTATCTTGCAACGAAAAAGGAACAGATAATCCTTGATACCGTTTATAACGTAACTCTGCTTGTCGTTCCGATTGCAATAATCGGAGCAAGATTCGTCTACGTTGCAACGAAATGGGAGGACTATAAGGGAAAAGGCTTCCTTAATATGATAAACATTCGTGCAGGCGGTATTGCAATCTACGGTGCGATCCTCTTTGGGCTTGCAACGGTACTTATCTATAACAAGATCAAAAAAACAAGCTCGCTTTCCATGCTCGATGCGCTTGCGCCTGCCGTTATGCTCGGTCAGACTATCGGAAGATGGGGCAATTTTGTCAACGCAGAAGCTTATGGCTGGAGCGAAGGTATCGACAGCCTCCCCTGGCGTATGGAGATCGATTTTGCAAAGATCGACGGGGTTTATATCAATAACCTCTACCCCCACACCGCAAACGTCCACCCAACCTTCCTCTATGAATCGCTTTGGAATTTGCTTGGACTTGCTATTATAGTTTTCTTCCTCTATCGCAAAAAGAAGTTTGACGGCGAGATATTCTTTGCATATATGGGCTGGTGCGGTCTTGGCAGAGCCTTTATCGAAACGCTCCGTGCCGACAGCTTGTACCTTTTCGGAAGCCTCAAATTCTCGGTATTCGTTGGAATCGTGTGCGTTATCGCATCGGTTATAGGCGAGATCGTTCTTGCGATCCGTGCAAGGACCGAAATGACCGAGATGGCGGAATATAGATCCGAATTTGCAACCGTGAAAATGGCTCTCGCAAAGGAAGACGACGCTCTTGCAGAACAAAGCTTTGAAAACGAAGAAGAAAACGAATCCGAGCTTGAAGAACTTGGCGACGCTGACGAAATTACTCTTGCCGAGCAGGATTCGCTCGACGGAGATATAAACGAAATTACAACCGAAGGAGAAAACCAATGAACATTATCGACGGAAAGGCAATATCCGCAAAATGCAAAGCGGAAACAGCCGAAGAAATAAAAGCACTTACGGCATCGGGCAGACGTGCTCCCTGCCTTGCGGTTATTCTTGTTGGAGAAGACCCTGCAAGCAAGGTCTACGTACGCAACAAAAAGCTTGCCTGCGAAGCGGTTGGCATAACCAGCCTTGAATATCTTCTCTCTGCAGACGAGCCCGAGGAAAAGCTTCTTGAGCTTATCGATTTTCTCAACAAGGACGAAACCGTTGACGGCATCCTTGTTCAGATGCCAGTTCCCAAGCATATCGACCCCGACAAGGTTATCGATGCGATCAGCCCCGACAAGGACGTTGACGCTTTCCACGCATACAACGTCGGCAAGCTCTTTACGGGTGCACCCCGTTTCCAGCCCTGCACTCCCGCAGGCGTTATGAGATTGCTTAAGGAAGCAAACGTATCTGTTTCGGGCAAGAATTGCGTTGTTGTCGGCAGAAGCAACATCGTCGGCAAGCCTATGGGCGCACTTCTTCTTGCAGAAAACGGTACCGTTACGATATGCCATTCCCGCACAAACGACCTTCCCTCTGTTACACGCACGGCAGACATTCTTGTTGCAGCTTGCGGCAGACCGAAGATGATCACCGCAGATATGGTAAAAGAGGGTGCAGTCCTCATCGACGTTGGTATAAACCGTCTTGGCGACAAGCTTGTTGGTGATATTGATTTTGAAGGCTGCGCAGAAAAGGCATCGTACATCACCCCCGTTCCCGGCGGTGTAGGTCCTATGACTATTGCAATTTTGATGCAGAACACACTTACTTCTTATAAGATGAGGTTTAATCTCGATTAAACATAAAAAAGCTTTCGGTTTTTACCGAAAGCTTTTATTTTTTCGTTTATTTTTTGAAAATCCTCGCCTTAATGCCCGACCACATATAGTCGCTGACGCTCTCAATCAAAAACAAGTTTTTGATTGGTTTTGGAACATTGTACGCTCGCGCCTCGCGCCTCACACCTAAACGGTGTTCGACACTCGCAATGTCCATAGGTATAAAAATCGACAGAGGGGTCCCCGCGAAACTTGTTTCGTGGGGCAAAAGCACTTGTCGTCGATTTTTATGATTCTATTTCTTAAATATCCTCGCCTTAATGCCCGACCACATAATTATAATTACCTGTCCGGGGATACCGATTATAAACAAAAGCCATTTGCTGTAATCACCGAGA
>JAFVXP010000045.1 GCA_017501055.1 Clostridia bacterium
CCATACTTCCAACGTACTGAAGGCGTTCTTCGTCAAGCATTGCAAGCAACGAGCTTTCGTGTTCTTCTTCCTGAGCACGAATATCAATGCTTTCCGGAACTTCGTCTGCAAGCTTTTGATATTCGTCCTGTGCAGCTTCCTCGCCACGTTCCATAAGCTTTACGGCAAAGGTAAATCCGAAAACACGTGCAAAGAGGGTGTATTTTAAAACCTTAAGCTTTTCGGGCTTCATCTCTATGCCCGTATAGCTCTTCCAAATTTCGTAATGGCTTGCTTCTTCCTGTGACAAGCGTTTTAAGGTTTGTTTGTTTTCTTCGCCCTTTGCGAATTTAGCTATTTTTTCGTAAATTACGCTTTCGGTCAGCTCGTTTTGCTGCATTTTTTTGATAAGCTCAAGAGACTGAGCAGATATTGTTTTTTCCATATTTTCCTCCGTTAAAGGTTGAAATATCTATCGTATTCCGCAGGGTGAGGTATTGCGGAAAGCTGACGTATCTCTTCCCTTTTTGCTTTTATGAAGTTATTGATAAGCTCTTTGGGGAATACGTTTTCTGCGGTAAGATAATCGTTATCCATTTCCAAAGCGTTAAGAGCTTCCTCGAGAGAGGCGGGCAGGCTTTGGAGCTTTGCCTTTTCTTCCTCGGGAAGGTGATAAAGGTTTACGTCATAAGGACCCCAGCCGTTTTCGTGAGGATCTATCTTATTCTTAATACCGTCAAGACCAGCCATAAGTATTGCCGCATAGCAGAAATAGGGGTTGCAGGTCGCATCGGGATTACGAAGCTCGAAACGGCGTTTTTCGGGTGCTTTTGCGTATGCGGGAATACGTATTACCGCACTTCTGTTTGAGGTTGCATAACCGACGGTTACGGGTGCTTCAAAGCCGGGAACAAGACGTTTGAAGGAGTTTGTGCTTGGGTTGGTTATCGCACAGAGAGAGCTTATATGCTTGAGCAGACCGCCCATGAACCAATGTGCTTCTTTACTTAGCTTTGCATAGCCGTTATCGTCGGAGAAGACGGGCTTGCCGTCCTTAAGGAGAAGCATGTGCACGTGCATACCGCTTCCCGCCTCGCCCCAGATGGGCTTTGGCATAAACGTTGCGGTCTTGCCGTATTTGAGCGCAGTATTATGAATGATATATTTTATCATCATCGTCTTATCCGCCATATCGGACATTTTGCCGAGCTGGGGTTCAATTTCGAACTGACCCGATGCCGCAACCTCGGGGTGATGATAATTTATCTCGATGCCTGCATCGTTCATGTGCATACACATCTCACTTCTGCATTCGTAAGCAACGTCGAAGGGTTTTGCGATATGATACGCCTTCTGCTTGGGTACGACAACGCCCAAGCCTTCGCTATCGCTGTTCCAATAGGACTGTTGAGCATCAACGGTTGCGGAGATTCTATTGGGTTGAACCTCCCAGCCGACGTTATCGAATAGATAAAACTCAAATTCGGGCAATATCATCATTGTATCTGCAATACCAAGCTCTTGCATATATTTTTCTGCCGCAAGAACGATATTACGGGTATATTGAGCGAGCGGGCGGTTTTCGGGGGACTCGATTATCATTGCGTTGCCCGTCATAGAGAGCGTGGGGATTGAACAGAACGGGTCGATGACCGCAGTATCGGGATCGGGGATAAACACCATATCGCTTTTTTCGACAACGGCATAGCCATAGTTTGAAGCATCAAAGCCGATACCGCTTTTTAAAGTATCCTCCGAGAAATTCTTTGCAGGTATAGTTACGTGGCGGTATTGTCCGTTAATATCGACCATTTTAAAGTCGATCATCTGAATACCGTTTTCATTTATCAGATTGAAAATATCTTGTACGGTTTTGCTCATAAGCTCTGCTCCTTGAATTTTATTTATTTTATTTATTGTACCATAAATTTACACGATCCGCAACAATAAAAGCCCTGTTTACAGAGGTTTAGTCTGTAAACAAGGCTATTTTTTATTAGAGAAGGTCGGGAAGAAGGTCGTGACGCATAATATCGTTACCGTTTGTATCCAAAACCTTTACGGATTCAACGGCAATACGGTGTTTGCGGTTAAATTCTTCCAACGTATCCGCCTGAACGGTTATACCTGCAATACGGTCGCTGCTGCTGGCAACACCACGCACGTTCATACCCTGCGGACGAAGTGCATAATAATCGGTGATGATTCCCTGTTCGAGCATTTCGTCAAAGCCTTCCAATCTATCGAAGGTGCCGGGAGTGCAATAGATGAAGTCGTTTACGATATATTTATTCTGGGGTTCTTTCAATTCAACAACCGGCTTTTCACCGACAGTAAGATCGATAACTGCCTTTACAACGTCGAAACCGCAGGAGCGTTTGATGAGCAAATATTTCATATTGCCGCCGGTTCTTGCGCAGAATTCGAGAACCGAAACACGCTTGCCGTTGTTTATCATCTGGATAAGCATGGGAGAATCTACAAGTCCGAAAGCATCGGCGATCTTCTGTGCAACTTCTTCGATCTGTTCAACGATCTCGGGTGTGGTTGCGGCAGGGTATCTTCCACGGAAGATTATGAATCTGTCGTTATCCTTGATCTTTTCGCTGTTGGAGATGCAAAGGAGCTTTGCTTTTCCGCCTTCAACGTATACGTCAACGCTTATCTCCTCGCCCGAGCAGAATTCTTCGACGATAACGTCGCCGCAACGGCTTATTTCGGACGCTTCCTTGAAATAAAGCTCCAATTCTTCGGGTGTGAACGCTTTACGGACACCTCTGGAGCTGTATGCATCGACAGGTTTTACAACGAGAGGATATTCAAGATGCTTGATCCTGTCCCAATCAAGCGTGCTCATTTCAACGTGGCGTGACGTGGGAATATCGTTTTCGGCAAAAATACGCTTCATATATTTTTTATCGGAAACGTTTACTGCCGTTTGATAGTCGATATAGCAAGGCAAGCCGAGCATTTCGGAAACCTGCGCAACGATAAGAAGAACCTGGTCTGCACAAACGGTTATGAGAAAATCAACCTGTTCCTTCACCGCGACGTTCTTTACTTCTTCAACGTCAAAAATGGGAATTTGATAGAAGATATCGGCATACGGTCTTGCCAACGCATTTGCGTTACCGTCGGCAAGGACGGTTGTAATATTTCTTTCTTTAAGCTGTTTTATTAATTCGATCTGAGGCAAACCGCCTGCAAGAACAAGTGCTTTCATAGTCTGTATCCTTTCGTTATCCAAAAATCGTATGAATCAATTCATTCGTATCGTCGCCTGCTTGAGGCGCGAAGCGTTTTATAAAGGAATTTTCGGGAGTGTCGCCCTTCACGAAGGGGTTATAGTTTGTATAGTGGATCGAATATCCAAAATAGCGATATGCGCTTTTGGTATTACCGACAAAGAGGAATTTATATCCCAGATCGTCTCGCAATATCGGTACGGACGGGAGAGAGACCGCATAGTACGGATAGGAGAAGAATTGCGGTTTATATCCGCACTGCTTCTCTATCTTTTCGTTAAGAGGCTGCATATCCTTCATCAAGATGTCTCTGTATTTTGAAATATCCTCGTCCTCACGCATCATCGCACTCCAGCTTTCGTCGAAGTTCGTATGAAGGTCGTACGTCCTCGAGCCGAATTCGATAAGACCCGATTTTGACATTTGCGATATTTCGGTCCACGTGCAATATTGGTCGACCCAAGTATCGTTTGCGCTTGCAAAATCGACAGCGTTGCCGTAAATCGACACGTTTGCAGGCATTCCGTATTCCTGCAATAAAGGATAGGCATATTTATAGAAGCTTCTCGAGCAATTATCGATGGTTATAAGCATACATCTTTCGGGAAGGTCTATCTTTCCGTCGATGAACTGTTGAAGCTCGTTTATCGTTATTGCTTTGATGTTATTATTCTTGAGATGAATCAAGAATTCCTCAAATTCGTCTATATGAACCGAGGCTTCATCGATTGCAAAACCGTTTGCAATATCTTCATCGGTATGGAATTGGGTATAACATACTGCGCCGACACGAACCGTTTGTTTATTAAGCGAAAACAAAACCGAGATTCCTATTGCCGAAACCAAAACTGCAATTACGCCAAGGCAGATATAGAACGATTTCAGATCTAATTTATTCAGTTTTTTTATGAAAAACTTCATGTTTTAACCTTCTTCGGTATTATTTCGCCTTTTTTCTCTTTTTGAGAAGACCTAAGATCAAATCACGTTTGATATAAGCGCCGGTCAAGGTCGCAATACCTGCAACGGCGATAATACCCCAACGAACAAGAGTGTTTTGATACAAAAGTCCTGCTGCCAACGCAACACCCAAAACGAGTGCAACACAAGCCACAAAGCCCTTAAGGTTGACAACGGACGCGGATTCGCCCGTTCTCTTAACAAGGAAGTATCCGCAAACGAAGAGAACTGCAAACGCTATTGCATTAATCCAAGCAAGGCTGTTAACACCGTATACGGGCAAGAGGTAGACCTTTGCCGCAATGCTCATAATTGCAACGACAGCGGTACACCAAGCGGTTGCGATTACACGTTTTTCGTAAGTGAGGATTATTGTGAAAACGGTGGTAACCGCCTGGATCATAGCCGCAAGGATAAGACCGGGCATTAATTCGGTTGCGGCGGCATATTTGCTTCCCCCCAAAACCAAGATGATTTCGGGAGATACGAATATCAACGCAAGCGACAATGCCGAGATACCAGCTACGTAGAAGAACAAGCCTTTACGTGCGGTTTTATATTTTTTCTGCTCCAAGCAGTCCATAAGCCAAGTTGTGACTGCACCCGAGATAGATTGCAAAAGCAACGTCAAAACGGTGGTTGCGCTGGTGGTTATACTTACCAATGCAGCCGTGTCTGCACCCAAGACGTTCTTTGTTACGATAACGTTGGTGGAAGTGAGCATATATGCCGTGAGATAATGCACCAACAACGGCAGTGAAAGCTTGAACGCATAGGTACAATGCTTTACCTTAAAGCCTCTGCCTCTATACAAAAGGACTGCGCCGCAGAGTATACCAACCGCTGTGGAAGGGCCGTAGAAACCGTAGATACGGGCAGGAAGACGAAGGCTTTGCTCCGCCAATACAACCATTACGACCGAGATCAACGTGGGAACCAATGCGTTAAACACCGAGATGGCGGCAACGGATTTATAACGGTAAAGCGTTCTTTCACGGGCAAGATATATCTGCTTACACGATTGGAACGTGAGCGTGAAGAACATCATATGAACGAATTCACGGGGGATCGAAACGATATTATATATCCAATCTCCGCCGAACAGAAACACAAGATAGACCAATGCCGTAAAGCCGATTGCGGCAATAGAAACGGAAGAAACGTATTTATCGAAATCTTCCTTATGGTCGTAGTATGCTCTGTTTACGGTATTATATAATTCTGCACCCGTCAAGACGAGCAACGTGGTCTGCCAGCTTGCATAGTTTGAAAACTCGCCGTACGAGGTCTTGTCCATAAGACGGGAAAAAATGGGAGTTGTTATAAAGGACAAGCTCTTGACCAAAAACGTACTGATAACGTACCAAGCACCCGCTTTAAGCGCAAGCTTTGTACTGCCTCTGGCTTCTTTTTCAGCCATTCTCAACTTTCCCTCTTTTCTTTGATTGCTTTAAACTTATTCATTATCTTTCCTCTGATACCTGCGGTTTCCTCCGCAAGCCAGCTTGTTTCCGAAACACGGTGGCCCTCCATAAGCAAGGTTACGTAATAGAGCATAAAGAAGGTTCCGTGAGTATGTGCGCTGAAGAAGGAAACGATGACGATGATCGTCGAAACCAGCATATAGCCGACGTTGAGCTTTAAGATACTCTTAACGTAGAATTCATAAGAGAACACAATACCTATAACGCCGTATTTATATGCCATAGCCATAAATCCGGGAACGTTGAAGGAAAGTGCCTTTGTATTATCCGCCACACCGAAGATCCATTCAAGTGACGTCATTTTCTTTAATTCTCTCGTTGCCAAGGCGGTTCTGCCTGCGATTGCCGTCGAGCCTTCGGAGCTGCTGAATATACGTATAACGCTGTTTCTGACAAACGGCACAAACACTATTGCCAACACAACAACAGACAATATTACGCCAACCATGATAAGATTGCGTTTGCGGAAAATATTCTTGAAGGAATATGTACCGTTTTCTTCGTTACTCAACAAGAAGAACGCACCCCATGCAACGGCGGTTACGGCAATACCCATACCCGAAGTGGAAAGAACTATTGCAAAGGTTATTAATAACGTAATGATCCAATCCTTACGCTGTTTATTCTTGCCGAATAGCGACAAAACAAGCGCCGGGAAGGAATACATAAACAAATGGGAGGGTTCCAAGAAGAACGCAGAAGGTCTGTAAAAACTGCTTTTAACGCCGTTTATACCGTAACGTCCCGTTTTAACACCCAAGATCCATTGCTTACATTCGGGCAAAAGCGCTTTATCGGGAACCAACTGCAAATGGAATCCCAAAATATAATAGCAAGCATACTGAATCAACAGGCACGCACCTGCGGCTGCGGCAATGAAGGTTAATGCCTTTTTGACGGATTCGGTATCGATGCCGTCCTGTGCCATAGACAAAAATAAGAACAGCATAAGAATTACCTGGGCAAGCTCTGTGAAGTTTGTGCCGTGGTCAAACAGCTTATACACAAAAAACACGCTGAGCACAAATAGAAGGCTTATATTTTTGTAATTCACCGTACCCGAGCACAATACTCTTATAAAAAGATACGGAGATACCAACAGCAACAGAGTTGTCGAGGCGTTATCGATAATACCGACATAATGCTGTAATATCGGCATTAATGCCAATATACAAGCCACAACAACGTCTATTCGCTTTTTATAAGCATCTAACCAAGAATTTATGCTATTCTTAAAAGACATTAATTTTTTCATGAATCCGATTCCTTTTGTCGATGTTCAGACAAACACAACTGTCGAGAAACGTTTCGGGGCATTGGAAAACTTAATTTGCTTCGGTTTCCTTATTTTCTTCTGCATTTGCTTCGGTTGCAGCTGCGGCTGCCGCCTCTGCTTCTGCTCTTATATCGCTTTTGGTTCTTGTATCAAGAAGATTTTCACCGTTGAAGCCGACACGGTTTGAATTCGTGCGGATCTCGCTTTTGGAGAAAACGACCTGAACGGTTTTGAACACCATTTTTACGTCCAACCAGAAGCTTACATTTTCTACGTAGTAAATATCGCTTTCGAACTGAGCGTTCCAAGTCCAGGATTTTGCGGTGATCTCTTTTTCGCCGTTAAGGTTCCAGCAAGCAAGGCCGGGACGAACGCTGTGACGGTATTTATGACGTTGGTTATACAAAGGAAGATAGTTTATCATCAAGGGACGGGGGCCGATTATCGACATCGTTCCGTTGAACACGTTGAAAAGACCTGCCAATTCGTCAAGAGAGGTCCTTCTTAAGATTCGACCGAATTTTGTAATACGCTGTGTGGGAGGAAGAAGGTTGCCCTCCTCATCGGTCTTGTTGTTCATCGAACGGAACTTATACATATCGAAGATCTTTTCGTCTTTACCGGGACGCTTTGCTATGTAGAAGATAGGTCTGCCGTGATAGATAAGCTCGAGAAGGCAAAGTACAAGCAAAACGGGGCTTAAAATCAATATTGCAGTACCGCTTAACACGATATCCAAAATACGTTTTACGTAACGGGTATATATTGAATCACGAGGGGTTGGAATATCGGTTCTGATTTCCGTCATATCGTTTTTATTCTCGTTCATAGCAACTTTTCCTTTCGGTATATGCCGATTTTTTAGAATTCTTTATTCAAAGCAGGAACGAATTATTGCAATGATAATGTCCTGCTGTTCGGGAGTTATTTTATTATCACTGGGCAAGCAAAGACCACGGTTGAAGATGTCCATACCTACGTCAACGCCTTCGCCTGCGATATATGCGTTCGTCATAGCACGGCCTTCACCGTTACGGGTTACGAATCCGTTCATACGGAAGATGGGTTGCATGTGCATAGGCTTCCAGATAGGACGGCTTTCGATATTATACAACGCCAACTTTTCCATAATTTCCGTCGGGCAAGTCTTGCCTTTTTCTTTTACGAACAACGGCTCGTTATCACTTCTGACCTGCTTGCACATAGCGTCTTCGTCAATAAGAAGACAGCCTAGCCAGAAGTTCGGTTCGGAATTAACTTCGTCATAAGGGTTCATTATTACGGGAAGGTCCTTAAGTCCTTCCTTATAGCGCATATAAATTGCTTTTTTCTGTGCAATATGCTCTTCCAAGTGAGGGAGCTGACCTCTTACGACACCTGCGATGATATTACTCATACGGTAGTTATAACCGATCTCTTCGTGCTGATACCAAGGAGCATTTTCACGGCTTTGTGTAGACCATTTTCTCACCTTGTTTGCCTGTTCAAGGTCGTTAGTCAAAAGCATACCGCCTGCAGAGCCGGTAATTATCTTATTACCGTTAAAGGATATAACACCGATATCGCCGAATGTACCGGTCTGACGGCCCTTATAGGTCGCACCCATAGATTCGGCTGCGTCTTCGATAAGGATTGCGCCGTGCTTATCGCATATCGCACGTATCTCGTCCATTTTACCGGGGATACCGTAAAGGTTCACCATTACGACGTGTTTGACTTCGGGATAAAGCTCAAACGCTTTTTCCAAAGCAACGGGGTCCATATTCCAGGTGTCATATTCGGTATCGATGAATATCGGAACACCGCCTTCGTAAACAACGGGGTTTACGGTAGCCGCAAAGGTTACGTCAGAGCAGAATACCTTATCGCCCTTTTTGATTCCTGCCAACTTCATGGCAAGATGGAGCGAAGCGGTACCCGTTGACAAACCAACGGCATACTTACAGCCCATTTTTTCCGCAACGATACGTTCTACTTCATCGATATTCTTTCCAATGGTAGAAACCCAGTTTGTATTATAAGCTTCCTGAACGTATTCAATCTCTTCCCCGTGCATTGTGGGAGAAGACAACCAAATCTTATTTTCGAAGCGTTCAAAATTCATAATGTACCCTCTTTCCGTCAATCAGGTTTGCTTTTTTTCATTGACGTATATGATGTTATATACCGATACGACCGATTATTTCAATAATCGACATCGGCAACAGTGTTTACATATTTAATACTAATCTACAGAATTAATCAACGTATTATACCTCTTTTTGACATGAAAATCAAGAGGTATTCAACTTTATTTACGGCGTTTTCGGAATAAATCATTTTTTTGTTGAGAATTGATTAAAAAAGTCTGTAAAACGAGAAATTTTTATAAAATATTTTCATCCTTCAGACCCCTGCCCGTCACGTTTGATTTATATTCAGAAGCAGGACAGTTTATGCCGTTTAGGGTATAAAATAACAAGACCTCGGCATTTTCAACAATTAACAAAGTAGCGAACGCTGAAATTTCATTTAAATAACACACGAAAGTAACGGTTGAAAAGTTCGTAAAAGAGTGATATAATGTGAAAATCATATAAATTCCATTATGCGTTGTACCGCACTAAGCGGACGACAGTAAGGAGGAAGCTTTCATGAAAAAAACAACACGAAGCTTGCACACAAAACAACTTGCGTTGCTTGCATTGCTCTCGGCAATAGTAGCAGTGCTTGCTTATTACGGCGGTTTTATCAAGATCGGCGGTTTAGCTTCTATTTCGCTGACTTTGATTCCTGTTGTAGTCGGTGCGACTTTATGCGGTCCTTGGGCAGGCGCTTGGCTCGGCGGTGTGGCAGCGGCAATATTCTTCGCAACGCCCGATGCGGTTTTCTGGTTTGGACTAAGCGTACCCGGAACGATCATCACCGTAATGGTAAAAGGTATTCTTTCGGGACTTTTCGCAGGTCTTGTTTACAAGTGGCTTGAAAAGGTCAATCGTTATTTTGCAGTTCTCGTAAGCGCAATAGTATGCCCCGTTGTCAATACGGGTATCTTTCTTCTCGGTTCGCTCACGTTCTTTATGGACACAGTCGGAGCAGGTGCGCAAAGCGAAGGCGTTTCCGTCGGAACCTATCTTATCGTATTTTTCGTCGGACTTAACTTTGTGTTCGAGCTTATTGCCAACATCGCTATAAGCCCTGCAATCGTCAGAATCCTCGACGTTGCAAAGAAGAAAGAAAGTTAATGGATAAGAAAACAGCACCCGTTTGGGTGCTGTCAGACCGAAGACAAACTCGTTCTTTACACCCTTGAAAGAAATAATAAAAACAAAAATCGAGCTTCATTCTTACTTTGAAGCTCGATTGCATTTATATAAGGAATATGAAATTTTATTGTATTTTCAAGGGTTTTCATGAAATCCTTCGACTGCCCTACCTTTGCAGGGCAACGCTCGGATTTCATGAAAAATAACTTCGTTTCTCTCGGTCTGCATCAGTTTGGGTGCTGTTTTTACAATGTAAATTATTCAAACGAAACGGTTTTTGCCCATTCTATAATATTCGGACGGTATTCTTCCATATCTTCGGCAAGCGTGGCAAACTGTATCATCCAAAACGCATTGTCGGATTTATAAATGAAGGCAATATATTTACACAGCTGTTTGGTATCGGGATTTGTGAATTCAAACTCGAAACATTTCAATCCGTCGACGGTCTTCAACGTCGGATCGGAAACTTCGTTGGCGCTAAAGACCAAATCGCCGTATTCTTCCAAAGTATAGTCCTCAAAGCCTTCGAAAAGTGAAAACTCTTCCTTCAAGGCAAACACTGCAACGTGTTTGGAATCATAGCAATTCGTGAAGTTTTCGTATTCGGTCTTTTTGAATTCATCGGTGAGAGTTATGCTCATTCCGTTTTCCGAAAAGGTCTTTGGTTCGGGGTCGGAAAAAAGTATATTCGACGTGCC
>JAFVXP010000046.1 GCA_017501055.1 Clostridia bacterium
GAACTCTCGCTTGCCGAGGATAGACCTGAAACTCTTGTTTTGGAGGGCTTTGATGAATATTAATAACGAAACGCCGGCAGCATTGGAGGCAATCCTTTTTGCTTGCGGAGCTCCCGTTGCGTTCGACCGACTTTGTGAAATACTCGGTGTCAGCTCCGAGGGATTACGTCAAGCGGCGGCGATATTAAAAGAAAAATATTCCGATGACCGTGAAAGCGGAATCCAGCTTATAACCGTTGAAGACGCATATCAGCTCTGCACAAAATCCTACGTTGCAGAGTACGTTAAAAAAGCGCTTGAACTTCGTAAAGCTCCGCCTTTGTCAAAAGCATCTCTTGAGGTTTTGGCGATAATCGCATATAACCAGCCGGTAACCCGTTCGTTTATCGAAATGGTAAGAGGTGTTGACAGCTCGGCTATCGTAACCTCGCTTGTTGATAAGGGCTTGGTTGCAGAACGCGGAACGCTTGATGCGCCCGGCAGACCTATCCTTTTCGGTACGACCGATGCATTCCTGCGTTGTTTCGGACTTGAAAGCATTGACGACCTTCCCAAAACCGAGCTTGCAATGTCGGGTGAACAGGTTTCAATCGATTTTTCGGAAAACGGCGAAGAAAATACAGAAACTAACGAAGAAGGGAAATAACAATGAGTAACAATACAAATGAAATGCCCCTCAAGCAGATGATCGAATCCGCACTTTCAAAGATCGGCGAGGTCGTTGACGTTAACACCGTCATCGGCGAACCGATGAACCTCCCCGGCGAAGTGACCGTTATACCCTTTTCCCGTGTTTCGGTCGGTTTTGCTTCGGGTGGAAGCGAGTTTGGCGGTAAGAACGCCACAGCCGACAGCAAAGCATATTTTGCAGGCGGTAACGGCGCAGGCGTGAGTATGACTCCTCTCGGATTCATCATCGTCGAAAAAGGCTCTGCTCGTGTTATCGAGCTTGGCAACCCCATAACCTATTCTTCCCCCAAAGACCCCGTAAACCGTGCACTTGACGGCATTAACGGTGTTATCGATAAAGCGCCCGACCTTTTCTCAAAGATCATGGGCGTGTTCGATTCCTTCAAAAAGACCGACGACGTCGTTTGCGATGACGAAGTCACCGCCGTTGAGATAAATGCCGACGAAGCAAACATCATCATAGAAGAATAAAAAAACAAAACGCTGTTGCAAATCGCAACAGCGTTTTTTGTTAAAAGAAAACCCCGCCATAGTGGCGGGGTTCCGTGTAGGCTATTGCCGATGAACAGAAATGATGAGTTGAAACAATGAAGACGAAAATATTTTGTTGTTTGTGATTGTTTAAAATAACGCTTCTTGCCTCCCCTGTGTAAGGGGAGGTGGCACGGCGAGTCCGAGCGCCGTGACGAAAGGGTTGTAGGATACGAAGTATCCGTAGCTATTTCTATTCAATGTTAATGACAACCCTTCAGTCTTCTCGCTATGCTCGAAGACAGCTCCCCTTACACAGGGGAGCCGAGGACGTTAAACTAACTATTGAACATTAATACTAAATCTACATTCAAAGGCTCTGTTCCAGGGGAGAACGATGTCCGAAACGGAAATCTTCTTGCCGTGGTCGATGGGTTTGATGTCTTTGCCGAGAATCTGAGAAGCTTCGATATTCTTGATTATATTAAGCGGATCGTCGTAATTTGCGGTGGATTCAAAGCTCATCGTCGAGCCGTGACCTCTGTAAGAAGCGTCCTTGATAAGCGCAAAGGTCATAGTTTTAAGGAATCCGATATTGGAAGCATCGCTGACGTCACTGCTGTTCTTGATATAATTATATCTCGCAACGGCGTTCGAAAGACCAATACCAACGGTGTTCGAAACGGTGTTCCAACAGCTTATAGCAAGAGCTTTGCCGACTGGAATAGGAGCTTCTGCACTCAAGATACAATCGGAAACAATTCGTGCATTACCGCCGTTTGCGTTCGATGCATCTATAACGCAGGTGGGGATATTAGCTTCAAGATTCTTTTTAAGCTGTTCAACAAGCTCTTTTGCGTTTGTTTGCAAATCCTTGCTGTCAAGAGAGCTTTGACGTGTGAGAACGAGAACCTGAAGTGCGCCCGTATCGTCACTCTGCTTTGCGCCGATTGCGCTTAAATGACGGTCAACGGTTTCCTTAAGAGTTAAATAGTCGTAATGGTCGGCAACCTCGTTTTGTCCCATACCGTAATAAACCACGTTAACGAGGATATTGCCCTTTTCGCCGTACTTTGCATAAAGACTTGACGTGAGTGTTGCAATACCCATCATTCCCAATTCGTCTGCGCCTGCAAAGAGGTTGAATTCGGGAAGGGAAGAAGCAATCTTTTCAATATAAGCACGTTCGTTGTATTGGATATTCTCGTTTGCCGAGGAATCGTCAACACCGACAATGAGATGCTCGATATCCTTGCCTGCTTTTTCTATAAGATAGGTTATGATGTTCAATTTGCGTTCTCTTGCGGCAAGGTGCTCACTTATCTGTTCTTCTGTTGCGGTGCAGTATGCGCCCGTTTCAACAGAAACGTTCATAAGAGGGATTTCCATATCGTTTGCACCGTAGCGATAGCCGGCAACGATGTTTTCAATGGTAAGCTCTTCTTCGGGCAGAGTTGCACGGAGCTGAGAACCGTATGCACGTGTTGCGTAATATTCGTTAAGGTTATAACCTTTATAACCGTTTGTAGAAGCAAGACGCATTACCGTATCAAGATATACAACGTAATTATTCTTTGCAAGCTCGACAAGATAGTTTGCGATCTCGGTTTCGCTTTCATCAAGATTCGTGTTGCCGTTGTTGCCGACACGTGAATTTACAAGACCGCCGGAGAAGATCTGGTCGAGCGAGATTATATAGCAATTAACGCCGTTCTGTTCCTGCTCTTTAAGCCAGTTGAGAAGGTTTTTGGTGTTACCGCCTCTTGCGTTTTCAACACCGTTGATTGCATCAAGGATTGTTCTGTAGTCGTCTTCAACGGGCATTTTAAGAGTAATACCTGCACTTTCGGCAAGATATTTAACTCTGTCGGTTTGAACAGGTCTGTCGTCAAGAGGAATATATGCAACCGTAAAATCGTTAAAATCCTTGAATCCCGCCGCAGGGTTGATCTCGACAACCTCGTCCGAGGCGTCGCTCGTGTCGGTGTTGCTGTCCTCTCCGCAGGAAACAAGAAACGCCGAAACACAGAGAAGCATACAAAGCAAGATTGAAACAATTCTTTTTGCCGTCATAACAAATTCTCCTTTTGAAAAATTTATTCATACCTCATTTTACCATAACCGCAAAATACTGTCAATAACGGCTTTTGGTCTTTTCCGAGAGAAAAACTTTTGAAAAAAGCTTTTTCTCTCGGGCTCTCTTTTCAAAACTTTTTGTTATAAAAAACAAAGGAAACGCTTATGCGTTTCCTTCATTAAAAACTTATTAAGAAATATGTATTTCGTGCGTTCTACGCCAAGAGGAAAAGAAAATCTCGGAGCGTGGATTTGGATGTAGATTGTGCAAACAGCACCCGAAGCTGTATCAACAACCCCACAAAACTTGTTTTGTGGGGACCCCGTCTCTACTGCGAGAGGGGCTGTTTGTGCAAAGCACGAAATATAAAATGAAAAAACAAAGGAAACGCTTATGCGTTTCCTTCATTAAAAACTTATTAAGAAATATGTATTTCGTGCGTTCTACGCCAAATACACGCTTCGCCTTAACCGTTGTATGCGTCTTTATCGGCGATGATAATGGTGTTGGGGTGAAGCTTAAGAAGGGTTGCAGGGTTGGAAGTGGTGATCTTGTCATCAAGAAGTTCCTTAACTGCATCATGCTTAGCCTTGCCGGTAGCAAGAAGAATGATCGTCTTTGCCTTCATGATAGAAGCCATACCCATGGTAACTGCCTGAGTGGGAACGTCTTCCTTCTTTTCGAAGAAACGAGCGTTAGCGTTGATGGTGCTTTCGGTAAGCGAGGTGAGGTGAGTACCTGCAACAAGCTTTTCATCGGGTTCGTTGAACGCAATGTGACCGTTCTGGCCGATACCGAGAACCTGAATATCAACACCGCCTGCAGCGTCGATAGCAGCATCGTATTCTGCGCCCATAGCAGCAGGATCTTCTGCAAGACCGTCGGGAACACGGGTGTTTGCCTTATCAATATCGATATGATCAAAGAAGTTAACGTTCATAAAGTAACGGTAGCTCTGATCATGGGTAGGAGCGAGGGGATAGTATTCGTCAAGGTTAAAGCTTTTGCAATCCTTGAAGGAGATTTCGCCGTTTTTGTTCATGTCTGCAAGGATCTTGTACATACCAACGGGGGTAGAACCGGTTGCAAGACCGAGAACGGAATTGGGCTTCATATAAACCTGTGCAGCAAAAATTTTCGCAGCTTCTTTTGCGACTTCCTGAGCGTTTTCACAAACAATTACTCTCATTGTTAAAATCCTCCGAAATAATTTTTTCTAATTTGAATTATATCACCGTAACCGTTGAATGTCAATAGATTATCTCTTTTTCATCCAAACAGAAGGAGAAAGTGCAAGAATAAGAGGGAATATCTCCAATCTGCCCAAAAGCATTGCAAATGAAAAGACTATTTTCGAGAAATCGGAATAGCTTGCAAAGCTTCCCATAGGACCGACAGCACCGAAACCGGGGCCGACGTTGTTAAATGTGGCCAAGGTGGCGGAAAGGTTTGTTTCAAAGTCGAACGGTTCAAAAGATATCGCAATAAATGCGGTGACTACACATAGAACATATACCGCAAAATACGTAGCGACACTTCCCAAAGTTTGGTTGTCAACAGCTTTTCCGTCAAATTCAACCGAGGTGACCGCACGGGGGTGAAGCATACGTCTTAGTTCCTTCAAAATAAGCTTGAAAAGAATAACGACACGTGATATCTTCAAACCGCCTGCCGTTGAACCTGCACAACCGCCGAAGCACATCAATAACAAGATGATGGATTTTGAAAGCGAGGGCCATAAATTAAAGTCTGCTGTCGAGAATCCCGTCGTGGTAATTATAGAAGATACTTGGAAAAGCGAAAGTCTTACAGAATCCGATGCGCTTTCGTAAATAGGATATATGTTGAAAGCTATTACGGAAACCGAAACAAAAATTATTGCTAAATATGCCCAGAGTTCTGTACTTTTGGCTATAGATCTGAAACGACGAATGAGCAAGAGATAGTAAAGGTTGAAATTGATGCCGAAGAATATCATTGCAACAGCAATTACGATCTGGCAGAAATTGCTGTAACCGCCGATGCTGTCACCCTTTATGCCGAAACCGCCCGTACCGGCAGTACCGAACGTATGAACAATACTGTCAAACCAAGGCATACCTCCGAATTTGAGAAGTATTATCTCGATAACAGTCATAATGATATAAATAAAATAAAGTATTTTTGCAGTGTTGCGAACTCTTGGAACGATCTTACCCACAACAGGGCCGGGCATTTCAGCACGCATAATGTGTATCGAACGTTCGCTTAAGTTTGAAACGATGGCCATAACGAAAACAAGAACGCCCATACCGCCGACCCAGTGGGTAAAGCTTCGCCAGAAGAGCATGCTGCGGCTTAATGCTTCGATATCGGTCAAAATGGTTGAACCCGTAGTGGTAAAACCGCTGACTGTTTCAAAAAGTGCGTCAACGTAAGACGGTATCTCTCCGCTGATAACAAAGGGTAGAGCGCCTATCAGCGAAAGGCCTATCCACGCAATAGCGACGATAGCAAAACCTTCTTTTGCATAAATAACTCTGTTGTCGGTACGGCAACAAAAGGCTATCACGGTTCCGAGAACGACCGAAAATACCGCTGTTATCAGAAAAGCCGACAAGCATTTATATTCATTGTAAATAACGGCAACAAGCGCAGGCAAAAGCATTAAAGCGGCAATAGTCTGCGCAATACGGCCGAAAAGGAAAAACACGTATTTTTTGTTCATGAAGGATTTCCTTCTTTATTTAAGAATATCCGAAAGGTCAAGCATCTGTTGTCCCGACGCAATAACAACGACTCTGTCGCCGGGAAGTATCATATCGTTACCGGTGGGGATTATAGCTTTTCTTGCACGGATAATACCTGCGATAAGGATATCGGGCCTAAGAGAAAGGTCTTTGAAGGGGATCTCCATACCCTTAAAATCGGGGCTGACGTTAAATTCCAAAGCTTCAACGCTGCCGTCCATAAGCTTATATAACGTTTCAATATTGCTTCCGACAGAGTTGCGTAGCGCTCTTGCATATCTCGAAACGATGTCCGAAACCGTCTTTTTGGGCGAAACGATACAGTCAAGACCAAGATGCATTGCCATTTGGGCAAGCTCGTTGCGGTTTACTTTCGAAATGACCTTCGGCACGTTTCTCGAATGGGCAAATATAGAAATTAGAATATTAAGCTCGTCGGTACCGGTCAATGCAACGAATGCATCGGTAGAATCGATTCCTTCTTCAAGCAAAAGCTCCTGCTCTGCACCGTCACCGCAGATGACGATTGCTTCGGGGAGCATATCTGCAAATTCCTTGCAACGCTTCTCGTCGTGATCGATGACCTTAACACTGTTTCCGCTTGATAAAAGACGCTTTGCGAGATAATATGCAATTCTGCTTGCACCGAGGATAACAACGTCTCTTGCGGATTTTTGAACGATACCAAGGGTTTTTAAAAGCTTTTGTATCTCGTTCTGTGCGGCGGTAAGACCAATTTTGTCACCGCTTTTCAAAACAAAATTACCGTCGGGGATATAGACCCGGTCTTCACGCTGAACGGCGCAAATAAGGAAATTGCCCTTGTATTTGCGGCGAAGGTCGATAAGGCTCATTCCGTCAAGAGCAGAATCGGGCTTTAACAAAAGCTCGATCATTTCGAGGTTACCGCCCGAGAAGGTTTCAATCTTAACTGCGGCAGGAAGCTTGAGCATATTGTAAAGCTCTTGCGCCGTCATCCATTCGGGATTGATAGAAACCGTCAAGCCAAGCTTTTTGCGGATAAAGTTAAGGTTGTTATAGTTGTATTCGGGATTACGGATACGTGCGATAGTATGCTTTGCGCCCATACGCTCCGCCATAAAACAGCAAAGCATATTAAGCTCGTCAGAAGCGGTCACGGCAATAAAAAGCTCTGCTTTGGAAACGCCTGCTTCTTCAAGAGTTTCACAGTCTGCGCCGTTACCGCAAACGCACATAACGTCGTATATATTACCTATTTCGTCGATGACCGCTTGGTTGTTATCGATAGCAACGACGTCGTTGCCTTCTTCAACAAGGCTCGATATAATAGAAGTACCGATCTTTCCGCAGCCTACGATGATGATCTTCATAAAAATCCTCCCCATTTTATTTGGGATAAAAGGTATTATAACACACGGTTTAAAATTTTTCAACAATTTTCATTATTTTTGATATTGACATATTATAATGTGTCGTTATAATAAAAATATACTTCGGGGCAGGGTGAGAATCCCGACTGGCGGTAATGCGATGAGAGTCGAATACAAAACGGTTTTGAAAATCCTGTTTTCGCCAATACTGCATCAAATTTTGTGAATATACGCTCGTATTATTCGCAAAATTTTCTTTGTCTTGACAAAAACATTCAATTTCAAAACTGCGTAGCATCTTTTGACGAGGTGGTTTTGAGATGATTTGCATTGTGATGACGCAGAAATACAAACGTATTTCAAGGAAGAACGATGTGAAGAATCCAAAAACAACCGTCAAAAGACGTTTCGGATCCGCCTCTCATCGCATTAAAGTCCGCGAGCGTTTGTACGCACGATTCGGTGAAATTCCGAAACCAACGGTAAAGTCCGGATAGGAGAAGTTTTTTGCGTCTTTATGCCCGAAGGAGTATGCCCTTCGGGATTTTTTATTGTTGGAGGAAAATATGAAAAAAGGTAGAGTTGAATATATAACCAAAATAAGCGTGCTTGCGGTGATTTCGGCATTATTGATGCTTTTGGAGTTTCCTCTGCCGTTTGCACCTGCTTTCTACGAACTCGATTTAAGTGAAATTGCTGTTTTGATTTCGGGTTTTGCATTGGGACCTATGGCAGGAGTGCTTACAGAGCTTATAAAGGTTCTCTTGAACCTTCTTATGAACGGAACTGCAACAGCGTTTGTCGGCGAAATATCAAATTTCGTTATCGGCGTTTCGTTTGTCCTTCCTGCATCGCTGATATATAAATACAGAAAAAACTTTTCGGGCGCATTAATAGGAATGGTAATAGGAACGCTGTGCCTGACGGTAATCGGTGCGTTTATCAACTATTACGTTCTTGTGCCTGCATATTCAAGATTTTTTATGCCTATGGAAAAGATAGTTGCAATGGGTACGGCGGTCAATTCAAATATAGACGGATTGAAAACTCTTGTACTTTTTGCCACCGTCCCCTTCAATTTCTTAAAGGGAGTTATCTGCTCTGTTGTAACTGCGCTTGTGTATAAACGTGTTTCTCCGATATTGCATAAGAAATTTTCAAAAAAACCTTGAAAAATGTGCCTTTTAATGTTATTCTCAATATAGATAATAAAAAGCGAGAAAGGAATAAAAACCTATGCTTAAACCTATAACCGGTTCGTTTTTCGAATTCCATCATCACAACATTCCCGAGGGCAAATATTGGAACCCAATCTGCCGTCATTTTTCCGAAGAACAATGGGAAACAAAAATCGAGTAAATGGCATCTCTCGGCATGAAATATATTGTGCTTATGGGCACTGCTTTGGTTTATGAGGAATACAGCGAGGCATATTTCAAAACCGACATTTTCCCCATGGCGAAAATGGCTGCTGCAGACCCTATGGAAGCAATGTACCGTGCCGCAGATAAATTCGATATGAAGGTGTTCATAGGCACCGGCTTCTACGGACTTTGGACCGATACCGTCAATAATATGACAAGCCCCGAGGTTACCGCACGTGCTTTCAAGGCTATGGAACAGCTTTATGCACTTTACGGACATCATAAGTCCTTCTATGGCTGGTACTTGCCCGATGAGCTTGGTATTTATCCCTACTATCCCGATAACTTTATCGAATATACAAACCTCTACACCAGACACGGCAAGAGCTTTAACAAGGACCTCAAGGTTCTCATCGCTCCCTACGGAACGAACAGCTTGAAGGCAGACGACACTTTTGTGGGCAACCTTGAAAAGCTCGAATGCGATATTATCGCATATCAGGACGAAATAGGCGTTCGTAAGGCTCTTCCCGAACAGACCGCAGAATATTTCGCAAACCTTAAGGCTGCTCACGATAAAGCAGGCAGAAGCAAGCTTTGGGCAGATATGGAAGTTTTCGAATTCGAAGGCGACGTTTACAGAAGTGCACTCTATCCTGCGGCTATTGAAAGAATCGACCGTCAGATAAAGAGCATCTCGCCCTACGTTGACGAAATTCTCATTTATCAGTATCTCGGTATGTTCAACAAGCCCGGCACCACCGCTTTCTGCGGACACCCCGGCTCGATCCAGCTTTATAACGACTATAAGGCTTGGCTCGATAACCTTAACAAATAATGATAAGACTTACGCTCGAAAGAACCCCGAAAGAGGATATAATTCCGCTTGAGGGAAAGCTCGCCGACATAATAGGCTTGCCTATCGGCGGATTTGATTACGAGATAAGAAAAAAATCGCTTGATGCACGAAAGAATCGGGTTAAGTTCGTTTATACGATAGATCTTTTCGTTCAAAGAAATGAAGAAAAGATTGCCCGTAAATGCGGAGGAAGCATTATGAAGGCGGAGGAGGAATATTCCTTCCCCGCCTCTGTTTTTATGCCCGAAAACCGCCCTGTTGTTGCAGGGTTCGGCCCTGCAGGTATTTTCGTTGCGCTGATGCTCGCACGCAACGGATTAAAGCCTATCGTAATCGAACGCGGCAAAGAGGGGATAGAACGCAAAAAAGACGTTGATACCTTCTTCTGCGGAGGCAAGCTTGATCCCGAATCGAACATTCAATACGGCGAGGGCGGCGCAGGCGCATTTTCCGACGGCAAGCTCAATACGCTGATAAAGGATAAATCCTTCCGTGGCAGACTTGTTTTAAAAGAGCTTGTAAGATCGGGCGCACCGAAGGAAATACTGTATATTTCAAAGCCCCACGTCGGAACAGACCTTCTGCGTGACGTTGTAAAGAATCTTCGTGAAGAGATAATCTCGCTTGGCGGTGAGATACTCTTCCAGACCAAGCTTTTGGATATAAAGACCGATAAAAACGGCAATCTTGAAGGTGTTGTCACCGCAAACGGTGAGATTAAGACCGATACACTTTTCCTTGCAACGGGACAATCGGCAAGAGAAATTGCCGAAATGCTCTATAAACACGGCGCAGAGCTTGAAAGAAAGCCCTTTTCCGTGGGATTCCGTGTTGAGCACCCTCAATCCGTAATAAATGCTTCGCAGTACGGCGAAGGCGATCATCTTCGTTTTCTTCCCCCTGCGGAATATAAATTATTCAAGCATTGTAATACGGGCAGAACGGTCTACAGCTTTTGTATGTGCCCCGGCGGTGTCGTCGTTGCGGCGGCAAGCGAGCAGGAAAGACTTGTGACCAACGGTATGAGCTATCATTCCCGTGACGGAAGGAACGCAAACAGTGCGATACTTTGCGAGATTCTCGATTCCGATATAGGCGAAGGACTTTTTGCAGGATATGATTACAGAGAAAAGCTTGAAAGATTTGCCTTTGAAATTGGCGGAAACGATTTTACGGCGCCTGCAATGACGCTTGGCGAATATCTCGGAAACAAAAAGGGAAGTGAACCTATCGAAACCACCTATCCGAGAGGGGTTAAGTATTGCGATATTTCAAAGCTGTTTTCAAAAGAGATAAACGATTCCTTCCGAGAGGCTTTTGCCGATTTCGGACGTAAAATTAAGGGCTTTGACGACGAAAACGCAGTCATAACCGCCGTCGAAAGCCGAACAAGCTCTCCCATACGCATAAAACGCTTTGACGACAGACAAAGCAATATTAAAGGCATTTATCCTCTCGGCGAAGGTGCAGGCTACGCAGGCGGTATAATCTCCGCCGCCATCGACGGTGTACGTTCCGCAGAGGAATACGTTTTAAGCCTTAATAATTATAATAAAAAATAAAAAGAGCCTTTTTGGCTCTTTTTTCTATTTAAAAAGTTCTTCTGGAGATATTTCAAAAACTTTTGCTATGGCGAAAAGTTCAATATCGGTAACGGTTCTTGACATATCTTCAATTCTCGAAACCGAACCCCTGCAAACGTAAACGCCCAAAAGCTCAAGCTTTAAAGAAAGCGTTTGCTGGCTCCAGCCTCTTTCTTTGCGAAGACGGCGTACGTTTTTGCCGATGATATTCATATTATTACCGTCAATAATTCTTGCCATTATATCACCCCAAAAGTAAGTTGTCTTGACATAAGACAAACATTATGATATACTCGAACACGCAAAATTATGTCCTGTCATAGGACAATGGTGAAAATTTGTTATATTTTTTGAGAGGCAAGCGTAATGGGATATGTGGTTTGTGGTTTTGGACACAGAAATATCTTTGATGGCATAGAAAGCGCTGATGAAATATTGGTGTTAAAAGAATCGTTGACGTTACTTCTTGAAACTATAATTGAAAATGAAGAAAGTCCCGTCTTTATGACAGGAATGAGGGGCGAGTTTGATAATTTATTTGCGTCAGTGGTGCGTATCTTAAAAGAAAACAATAAAAGCATAAAATTGGTTTTGGTTGAACCGTATTTTTCCGATGCTTTGAATAAATACAAGGATTATTTTGAAGTTATGTATGATTCAATAATCATTCCTGACGAAATAGCCGGAGCATATCCGAAAAAGGCGATTACACTGCGTAATAAATGGATGGTTGAACAGAGTGATTCTATAGTTTCGTATGTGAACAAGGAACAAGGCGGTGCATATAACACACTTAAATATGCAAAAAGCTTAAATAAAACAATTTACAATTTAGGTGATTTGGACTTTGAGTGATAATCAATCGCAGTTCGGATTTTATATTCGAGTTGCGATTTTTTTGTTGTATTTCATTGATTTTCTGTTCATATCATTGTATAATATGTTCGTATAACCATTAATTAACAGATCGGAGGAGCAAAATGAATCTTCTTATCAAAAATATCATTCTTCCCGACGGCGATGCTTATAAGTATTCCGATATTTACGTTTCGGACGATACTATCGTCGGTATCGGTTCATCGCCCGAGAATTTCGTTGCCGACGAAATAATCGAAGGCGAGGGCAGAATTGCAATTCCTGCGTTCGTAAATGCACATACACACGCATATATGTCGGTTCTCCGTAATGCGGCAGACGATCTTCCCTTTATGACTTGGCTTTTCGAAGGCGTTATGCCCAGAGAAGAAAAGCTTAATAACGAACAGGCATATTGGGGCTCGCTCCTTGCCTGCGCAGAAATGATAAAGCGTGGTTGCGGTACGTTCTGCGATATGCATCTTTTCCCCGGTGCTTCCGCAAAAGCGGCGGTCAAATCGGGTATGCGTGCCGTTGTAAGCCGTGGTTTAACAGGAAGTGACGGCGGTCAAAGAAGATTAGACGAGCAATATGCAGAGATCGAGGAATGGAAGGATCATAAAAACATCTCCTTTATGCTTGCTCCCCACGCAATATATACCTGCGATAAGGAATTCCTCTTGAAGGTATCAAGCGAAGCAAAACGTCTTGGACTCGGTCTTAATATCCACCTTTCTGAAAGCAAGGCCGAATTCGGCGATTGCCTGCGTGATAACGGCTGTACTCCTACCGAATATTGCGAAAGCCTCGGTCTTTTCGAAAATAAGACTCTTGCGGCGCATTGCGTTCAGCTTACCGAAAACGATATTTCGATACTTGCAAAACGTGGTGTAAGCGTTGCTTCAAACCCGAAGAGCAATTTGAAACTCGGCAACGGTATCGCACCTATCTATCAGCTCGACCAAGCAGGCGTTAACGTTTGTATCGGTACAGACTCCGCCGCTTCGAATAACTCGCTTAATATGTTCTCCGAGCTTAATTATATGACCTTGCTCCACAAGGGCACGAACTACGACAGCACGGCTATTCCTGCTAAAAAGGCTCTCGATTTTGCTACCGTAAACGGCGCAAAGGCGTTGGGTTATGATAATCTCGGCAAGCTTGAAGTCGGCTATATCGCAGATATCGCACTTCTCGACACCAACGTACCCCAGATGGTACCGCTTCGTAACTATTATGCCGCTGTCTGCTACTGCTGCGACGGAAGCGAAACAGATACCCTCATTCTCGACGGTAAGGTCGTTATGAAGAATAAAAAGCTCCTCACCATTGACGAAGAAGAGCTTTATTACAATATAAATAAAATTGTTAAAGAAACGGATTAACGGAGGTTAAAATGTCATACGATATCAAGGATATTTCCCTTTGGGAAAGCGGCGAAACCAAAATTCAATGGGTTAAAAGCAATATGGACCTTCTTCGTGGTATCGAAGAAGAATTTATAAAGACAAAACCGTTTAATGGCTTGCGTGTTGCGCTTTCTGTCCATCTTGAAGCAAAGACCGCATATCTCTGCCGTGTACTCGCATCGGGCGGTGCGGAAATGTATATAACCGGCTCCAACCCCTTGTCCACACAGGACGACGTTGCGGCGGCTCTCGTTCACGGCGGTCTTAACGTTTATGCTTGGCACGGTTGCACCGACGAAGAATACGAGATGCACACATCCCGTGTTATCGAAGAGGGCAAGCCCAATATCATTATCGACGACGGCGGCGACCTCGTAAACCTTATCCATACCAAATACCGTGAGCTTCTTCCCAACGTCATCGGCGGTTGCGAAGAAACAACAACGGGTATAATAAGATTGCACGCTATGGCACGTGAAGGCATTCTCGAATTCCCCATGGTTCTCGTTAACGATGCAGACTGTAAGCATCTTTTCGATAACCGCTACGGCACGGGCCAGTCCGTTTGGGACGGTATCAACAGAACTACAAACCTCATCGTTGCAGGCAAAAAGGTCGTTGTCGCAGGCTACGGCTGGTGCGGTAAGGGTGTTGCAATGCGTGCAAAGGGCTTGGGCGCATCGGTCGTTGTAACAGAGGTAGACCCCATTCGTGCAATGGAAGCAGTAATGGACGGCTTTGCCGTTATGCCTATGGATGAGGCTGCAAAGATCGGTGATTTCTTCTGTACCGTAACGGGCAACTGCGAAATCATCACAAAACAGCATTTCCCCTTGCTTAAGGACGGCGCAATACTCACGAATGCAGGTCACTTTGACGTTGAAGTCGATATGAAGGCTCTCCGTGAATATGCTGTCGAGACCTTCGAAGCACGTAATAATATCATCGGCTACAAGCTCCCCAACGGCAATACCGTTTACGTTATCGCAGAGGGCAGACTTGTAAACATCTGCGCAGGCGACGGACACCCTGCAGAAATTATGGATATGTCCTTTGCAATTCAGGCGCTTTCTGCGCTCCATTTGGTCAACAATAAGGGTAACCTTACAGAAAAGCTTCTCCGTGTACCGAGAGAGGTTGACGAAGACGTTGCAAGACGTAAGCTTGCTTTCTGGGGTTGCAAGATAGATACTCTCACCGATAATCAGAAAAAATACCTAAGCGCCTGGAACCACTGATAATTCTCCCCAAAAATGCAAGCATTTTCGGGGACCCCAAAGTCGCTAACGCTCCCAATCAAAAACAAGTTTTTGATTGATTTTCGTGAGGTTCGTTCGCTCTCGCCAATCTTGTGCGCGCCCTGCGGGCTTGTCCAAGATTGCGAACCTCATAGGTATATTTTTCAAGGCACATGTCCTTGAAAAATATAGAGTTTAAATTGTATAGAGAACGCCCTCGGCTCCCATGTGCAGAACACCCCGCAAAATTCATTTTGCGGGGACCCCATTCCCTCACAAAAAATGGAATTCACTGTATAAACTCTATGTCTGTGTGATTTCAAAAAAATATGAATGTAGGGACCGGCGTCCTCGACGGTCCGTTTGAAAAACAAAGAATAAAAACGTATTGCGGTGTTATCACAGGAATTAAAAACCAACCTACACCGTGACAATAAAAATCTTTTCGGCTTTGCCGAAAAGATACCTTACTTCTTCACTATTACTTCTTACCTATTACTTCAAAAAACCGGAGGTTTTTTCAATGTCTACTCCTCATAATACAGCAAATATCGGCGATATTGCGGAATCCGTCGTAATGTGCGGCGACCCGCTACGTATTAAATATATTGCCGAAACCTATCTTACGGACGCTGTCTGCTTTAATAACGTTCGTGGTATGCTTGGCTATACGGGCTACTATAACGGAAAACGTGTTTCGGTTATGGGACACGGTATGGGTATGGCTTCGATAGGCATCTATGCTTACGAGCTTTATAACCATTACGGCGTAAAACAAATTATCCGTGCAGGAAGCGCAGGCGGTATCGGCGAGGGCGTTAACGTTCGTGATATAATTATCGCACAGGGCGTTTGCCACGACAGCAACTTTGCTTGGCAGTACAAGCTCCCCGGAACCTTCGCACCGATAGCGGATTTCGACCTTCTCAAGGCTGCCGATAAAAAGGCAGAAGAGCTTGGTCTTTCCGTAAGAGTCGGCAATATCTATTCCACCGACGTTTTCTATGCACCCGAGGAAGTCAACGCACAATGGAAGGAAATGGGAATCCTTGGCGTTGAAATGGAAGCGGCGTCACTTTATATGATTGCGGCAAAGGCAGGCAAAAAGGCTCTCTGCGTTTGCACTGTCAGCAACCATATGTTCACAAAGGAAGAGCTTTCGGTTGAAGAACGCCAGATGGGCTTTGACGATATGATAAAGCTCTGCTTGGAAATCGCATAAATAAAATCACCCCGAGAGAACTATGTTTTCTTGGGGTGATTTGTTGAATTTTCTGTAAAATTGTGATATACTAAAGCTCAAATCGAAGCTTAGAGTATAAAGAATGAAGAAAACAAAGGCTAAATTATCACGAATTTCAATATTGCATTATATCAAGCTTGTCGTGCGCTCACTTCTTTTTGTGGGTGTTTTGGTGTATTATATCCTCGGCAAAACAGAAGTGCTTGATGAATTCCACCCCATACCTATCGGCGTTTGTATTTACTTTACTGTTGAAATGATCTTCCGCTTTTTCCCTTCAAAATTGGAGAGTATGGGCTGTCAAAAGCAGTTCGCAAGGAACTACGAACCGATAGGGGATAATATCAAACCGCAAAATCAATCCTGGAAGAGAACCTTTCTCGTTGCTGTCGTCTGGCTTGCGCTTAACGGGATTATAGGCCTGCTGTATTTCGCAGATATGATCGACGAGGGCATATTGGTGCTCATCGCAATTGCATATTCGGTCTGCGATATAATCTGTATCCTCTTTTTCTGCCCGTTCCAAACGTGGTTTATGAAAAACCGTTGCTGTGCAACCTGCAGGATATATAACTGGGACTTTGCGATGATGTTCACACCTCTTGTTTTTATCCCGTCGGTATATACCTATACACTTCTCGGGTTTTCACTTTTACTGCTTCTCCGCTGGGAGATCACGTATAAGCTCCACCCCGAAAGGTTCGCAACGAACACGAATAAATGTCTTGATTGCTCCAACTGCCAAGAAAAACTTTGCAGCCACAAAACCCAACTTCAATCCTTTTTGAAAAAATACAGAACAAGATTCTTTAACGTGAAGAAATAAACGAAAACCGTACGTGAAAAACGTACGGTTTTTAATTATAGCAATATAGGTTAAGCAAAAGGAAAGAAGGGTGACAAATTGTCACCCCTCGCTATGTCCTATTTTTGCATCAACCGTATTCTTCTTCACGGTATTTACATATGAAGTGTGCACCGATGCACATTCCAAGACCGACAGCCGTGCAGATACCGCCGATCAAATAGCCTGCGCCGACAAGTCCGACAACGCCGAACAGTAACACGTATATACCTACACTGCCAAGAACGTTGCCAATGATCGAGAAGCCCTCGATTTCATCATCGTCTCTAATAAGATGGACAATATCGCTGACAATATTAACAAGGATGCGCAACGGATAGGTGATTAAAAACAGAGCGTAACACAACAGAGCCACAAAGAACGCACCAAGCATCGATGTGCCGTCATCGATATAGGAATACGTATCTGTCAAATATCCGTTTACGTACACCTTTATGATAACTCTGACAGGCGGATAACGTTCCTCTAACATTGCACCAAATATCTTTTTCAACGATCTCAAGTCACGCCACAGATAGACAAACATGCCCGTAATTATCATAGCACCGTAGAAGACAAGC
>JAFVXP010000047.1 GCA_017501055.1 Clostridia bacterium
CAAACGGTACAAGTCTGATCGTTTACACAGTCAGCTTCAGCACCGGGGGTGTGACCGAGAGCTTCTGCGAGGACTTCACCACAAACGGTACAAGTCTGATCGTTTACACAGTCAGCTTCAGCACCGGGAGTATGACCGAGTTTTTCATTAAGAACTTCGCCGCAAACGGTACAGGTCTGATCGTTGGTACAGTCAGCTTCAGCACCGGGGGTATGTCCGAGTTTTTCAGCAAGAACTTCGCCACAAACGGTACAAGTCTGATCGTTGGTACAGTCAGCTTCAGCACCGGGGGTGTGTCCGAGTTTTTCAGCAAGAACTTCACCGCAAACGGTACAAGTCTGATCTTCGGTACAAGTAGCAGCAGCGCCGGGAGTATGACCAAGAGCTTCTGCAAGAACTTCGCCACAAACGGTACAAGTCTGATCGTTTACACAGTCAGCTTCGGCACCGGGGGTGTGGTCTTGGAGAGGAGCTACGGTTCTTTCATCAATAAGTTCGCCGCAAGCATCACAAGAGAGAGTCTGTTTTGTATCGTGGCAGGGATAGCCTTCAACGTTTACCCATTCGCTGCCTGCGTGTTCGGGCAATACAGCGGTGTCACCGTTACCGGTGATGTAAATAAAGTTGTCGGCGGTATTCACCAAGCCTTCGATGCTTGTGTTGTCGATATAGAAACCTAAATCGCCGGTAGCGTCGTCATTTACATTGAAAAGCAATTCAAATGCAAGCGAGCCGTCTTCTTTTGCGTAGTTTCTCGATGAGGTGCTTACGGTACAAAGCGCAAGAATGACTTTACCGTCGTTAAGGGGGGTTGCAAGGTATTCTTCATCGTCGAAGGTGTGTTTAACACGAGAGAGGTTTTCCCAAACGTTGTCGTTAGGAGTTTTGGTTACACAGAGAACGGCGTTTTCGTCGTCTTCGTTGAGGTCATTTGCAAGCACAAGCTTTGTGTTGTCGTAATAGAAGCTGAACTCAACAGTTGTGATACCCGGGTCGATTACAATGTTTTTAACCGTAATGCCAACGGTTATGGTTTCGCCGGGCTTGTAACAAGTGGGTACTTCGATGTCGAGATCGAAGACAGGATCCTCATTAGCGGGACCTGCGAGATCGGTAAGTTTGTCGGGGTCGATAGGAGCATCTTCGACAGCTGCTACAGCCAACAAACAAGAGGAAAACGCGAGTATCACAGCAACAGTAAGAGCCGTGAGTCTTTTTAGGGCTTTCATGGTGTTTCTTCCTTTCTTAATGATGTTTTATTGTGTGGACCTTACGCAATTACGTAAGTGCCCATTACGTGACGTTTTATCATAATATAGTCGGATATAGAGAGAGAATCGCTTCCATCAACGTCTGCAGCGAGTTTTTGAGATTCGGTAAGCGTATAGGTTCCCATAACTGCACGTTTTGCAGCGATATAGTCGGTCATATTAACCTGACCGTCTTCGTTTACGTCGCCGAGGATATAGGAAACAGAGGTTGCTTTTACAACCACAGAATCGCCAAAGCCTTCAACGGTTTTATAGCTATCGGCTGTGTTTGTTGCACCGACAATGCTGTTTTCGTCAACATTGATTTCGGTCTTGCCGTCAAATCCTTCTTTCACGGTGAAGGTGAAGGAAAGGGTGATCTCGCCGTCTTCTTTAGCGAAGAGGGAATCATCTGTTTCTACGGTGAGAAGCTGAACGTGAATTATGCCGTTTTCAGCGTAAGAGAGGTTTTCCCAAGAGCTGTCGGGGAGAGAATCTACACAAAGGAGAGCATTATAATCGGTTTCGTCAACGCTGTTGTTAAGCGTGAGAGCATCGCTGTCGTATTTGAGGTCGAATTTAACGAGCGAGAGCCCCTTGCCCGAAAGAATGTTGCTTACTTTTGCGGTAAGGGTAAATTCCTGACCGGGAACACAAGTGTCGGGAGCATCAAGAACGATATCAAAACTTGTTTCGCCTTCATTAATATTAATGTAAGAGCCAGAACCCGAAAATTTTTCAACGTCGTTTGCGGTATTTACAGCACCTACGATATCTTCGTCAGCAACACCGACCGAAATAGCACCGGTTGCATCTTCGCTGACCGAGAAGGTGAAGGAAAGCTTGATTTCACCGTCATTTTTAGCAAAACAGGAAGAATCTGTTTCTGCGGTGAGAAGCTGAACGTATACAGTTCCCTTTTCAACGTAGGAAAGGTTTTCCCAGGAAGAATCGGGGAGCGAAACAACACAGTCAAGGGCATCGTCGTTTGCTTCGTCAAGTCCGTTTGTATTCGTAAGAATATATTTGTCATAATCAAGAGGGAACTGGATAAGCGAAACGCCGTTTCCGGAAATGTTGTTTACCGTTGCGGTAATAGTTATTTCTCCGCCGGGGAGATAGGTTTCGGGACCTTCGATGGTAACGTCGAATTTAGAATCGTCTTCTGTAACGGTAAGAGAAGAACCGCTTCCGGTGAATTCATCAACGCCGTTAACGGTGCTTGCACCTACAACGATGCTTTCTTCATCAACTGCAATAGAAATATCGCCCGTTGCGCCGTCTTTTACGGTAAAGGTGAAGGAAAGCTCAATATCGCCGTCTTCTTTGGCGAAATATTCAAAGTCGTAATATGCGGTAAGAACCTGTACGTTGATGATACCGTTGTTTTTTGCTGTTGCAACAGAGGTTGCTTCATCAACCGAGCAAGCAACGTAAGAGAGGTTTTCCCATCTGCTTTTGTTGGGAACGGAGGATACGCAGTCAAGCTCGTTGTAATTGCTTTCGATAATGTCGTTTGTCAAAACAAGCTTTTCCTTGTCGTATTTAAGAACAAAGCTTAGGAGAGAAATACCTTCGTATGTGCTTATATTGTTTACCGATGCGGTAACGGTGATTTCGTTTCCGGGTCTGTACGTTTCGGGACCGTCAAGTACGATATCGAGAACGTCTTCAAGACCGGACTCGTCGGAAGTATCATCGCTTACGTCGGGTTCCGAGCTGTCTTCGGGCTCCGAGCTTTCGCCGGGATTGGGGTTGGGATCAACCTCGATGTATTCGGTAGAGCAATAGATATTGCTGACCGCACCGTAGGTATTAGCAAGCGAAGCAACGGTCGTGTTGAGATAAAGGGTGTCGCCAACGGACATGGATTTCAAAAGAGCAAGTCCGTCGGTGTCGCTTGCCTGAGTTTTTGCCATGATAGCAATTTTGTTACTGCCGAGCGTCCAAGAAGTGTAATTTTCATCGGGACGGGTGCTGTTGCCGTATGCATCAAAACCGCTGGTGTCAACAACACGGTAGGAACCGTTTGCGGAATTGTATTGCAAAAGTATAAAGTACCAATAATTAAAGGTAACGTCATTTACAGATCCGTATATGGATTGTACGGTTGCATCAGACGAAGTCGAAGCCCAAGCGACGATATCGGTTGCACCGTCGTAAGAGTTAACTCTGCTGATGTTGATGGTATTGGCATCGGCAGAAGCGGTGAATGCAGATACGGAGAGCATTGCAAGGCACATTGCCGAAACCAAAATGATAGAAATAATGCGTTTCATTGTGTTTCTCCTTTTGAAAATAACCTTTATACATTAAATTATAAGCCGAAACACTTAAGATTAACTTAAGTTTTTCGGCAAATAAACGAAAAACAGATAAATAATCGCCCAAATTTATCTATATTAACTATAACTCTCAAGCTTCTAAAAGTCAATAACAGAAGGACAAAATCGTCTTTATGCTGAAAAGAAATACGAATAATTTGTAAAAAATATAGAAAAATCGGAAATTGCTATTGAAAAATTTAAGTAAATACTATATAATACTATCTTGGTGATATTTGATACTGAATTAGTAATATTGAATACTGAATTGGTGATATTTATGACTGAGACATTCAAAATTGCGTTGGACGGGCCTTCGGGTTCGGGTAAAAGCACGCTTGCTAAGAATCTTGCAAAGCATTACGGATTTGTATATATCGATACGGGCGCACTCTATCGTACCATCGGTCTTTTTGTTGCAGAAAGAGGTATTGCATCCGATGACAGGGAGGCTATCGTTGCCTGCCTGCCCGATATTAATATAGAAATGAAGCTTGAAAACGGCGGCGGTGTCGTTTACCTCGGCGGTAAACGTATCGGCAACGAGATAAGAACTCCTCTTTGCTCAAAATACGCTTCCGACGTTTCAAAGATTCCCGAGGTGCGCGCCTTTCTTCTTGAAACGCAACGTGATATAGCAAAAAAGAATAACGTTATAATGGACGGCAGAGATATCGGAACGGTCATCCTTCCCGATGCTCAGGTTAAGATATTCGTCACCGCTTCTATCGAGGCAAGAGCAAAACGCCGTTTTGCCGAGCTTCAGGAAAGGGGCGACAGCGCCACCTATGAAGAGGTCCTTGCGGATATGAAATGGCGTGACGCTAACGATAAAAACCGCAATATTGCCCCCGCTGTCCCTGCGGAGGATGCCGTTATGTTCGATAATTCGGGCTTGAACGTGGAGGAAACTCTTTCTGCCGCTATTGAAATAATAGATAAGGTCATTAAGGTATGAGTTTGTATAGAGTTGTGCGTGGTTTTGCGCTGATATGTGCTAAAATCGGATACCGTGTTGAATTTCACGGCAGAGAAAACGAACCTGCAGAGGGCGGAGTTGTTGTTTTTTCAAACCACACTTCACTTGCAGACCCGTTTTTCACCGCAACTGCAGTAAAAAGACCGCTTCATTTTATGGCAAAGAGCGATCTTCTCAAATCCCGCTTTATGAAATGGCTTTTCGATTCCTGCAACGTTGTTGCCGTCAATAGAGGAGAATCGGATATTGCCGCACTTCGAAAGACCTGCGACGTTATCGCAAACGGTAATTGCGTCGGTATCTATCCTCAGGGCACGAGAATCGAATGTGATTCACCCGACCCTGAAACAGCACTTGCAGGTATGGGTTTGATGGCAACCAGAGCAAAGGCAACCCTGCTTCCCGTTGCGATATGCTACGGCAAGAATAATAAAAAACCAAAGCTTTTTTCAAAGGTGAAGGTTTATATCGGCAAACCTATTCCTTATGAAGAATATATGAATATAAACGAACGTCCCAATTCGCACGAGATTGCAAAATACGCTTTCTCAAAGCTTTGTGAGGACTTCGAAAAGTATAATCATGACTGATATCAAAATTTCAGAATACAGCGGTTTTTGCTTCGGCGTAAAACGTGCTGTCGATATGATAAATAAAAGCCTTGAAACGTCGGGCAAAACGATATATTGCCTCGGCGAATTGATACATAACCGCCTTTTCAACGAAACACTACGTGAAAGGGGAGTTGTGTTCATCGGCGTTGACGAGATAGATTCCGTTCCCGAGGGTGCATTGGTGTTTCTCCGTGCACACGGAACGACAAAGCAGATCTATGAACGTCTTGCAAAGAAGAATATCGAATATGTAGATGCGACCTGTCCTTACGTGTCGAAGATACATAAGATAGTTGCTTCTCAGCCCGAGGATACAAAGGTTATCGTTATCGGCGACGCAAAGCACCCCGAGGTTGAGGGGATAATGAGCTGGGCGAAGGGCGAAGGTGTCGTTTTCGCAAACTGCGAAGCGATAGATAATGCCCATCACGAAGGCTTTAAGAGCGAAGAGGATTGTATCCTTGCCGTTCAAACGACCTATTCCGGCGAGGAATGGAAACGCTGTAAGGGCCGCATAACCGAGCTTTATCCAAACGTTCGTATCTATGAAACGATATGCAGTGTGACCGAAAACCGCCAAAAGAAAATGTTTGAGCTTGCTTCCATTTCCGACCTTTCGGTCATCGTCGGCGGAAGAAACAGCTCGAACACGGCAAAACTTTTTGCCATAGCAGGCTCTGTTTGTAAAAATTCGATAATGATCGAATCGGCAGACGAGCTTGACGAACACGCAGACGTTATACGTTCTGCATCTAAAATTGCAATAGCCGCCGGTGCATCGACACCGAGCGGGATAATACAGGAGGTATATAACAAGATGGCAGACATCGCAAAAGAGGAACTCAGCTTTGCCGAGATGCTCGAACAGTCATTCAAAACATTAAATACAGGTGAAAGGGTAACGGGAATCGTTTCCGCAGTCAATCCTACCGAAGTCAAAGTTGACCTCGGTACGAAGCATACGGGTATTCTCCCGTACGACGAAGTTACCGTCGAAGGCGGCGTTGATCTTAACGAGCTTTTCAAGGTCGGCGACGAAATCGAAGTAGTATGCGGTAAATTCAGCGATTCCGACGGAACGGTTCTTCTCTCGAAGAAGAAGCTCGACCAGCATAAGTATTGGGAAGCAATCAAGGCTGCTTCCGAATCGGGCGAGCTCATTTCCGGTACTATCAAGGAAATCATCAAGAACGAAAAGGGCTATGCAGGCGTTATCGCTCTCTACGGTCCTAACAAGGTGTTCATTCCTGCTTCCCAGACCGGCGTGCCCAAGGGTGAAGAGCTTGAAGCTCTTAAGGGTCAGAAGGTTGAATTCAAAATTATCGACATCAACGAACAGAAGAAGAGAGCAGTTGGTTCTATCAAGGCTTCCAACAGAATCTCCCGTAAGGCAGCAGAAGAAGAATTCTTCGCTAACGTTCAGGAAGGCGATAAGTTCGAAGGCAAGGTTCGTGCAATCATGAGCTACGGCGCATTCATCAACCTCGGCCCTGTTGACGGTATGCTTCACATTTCCGAAATGTCTTGGGGCAGACTTAAGAACCCTGCAGAAATTTTCAACGAAGGCGACACCGTAAACGTTTATATCAAGTCTGTTGACAAAGAAAAGAAGAGAATCTCTCTCGGCTACAAGACCGAAGAAAACGATCCTTGGAATATCTTTGCAAAGAACTATAACATCGGCGACGTTGTTGATGCAACTATCGTTTCCATTATGCCCTTCGGCGCATTTGCTGAAATATTCCCCGATTTCGACGGACTTATCCACATCAGCCAGATCTCCGATAAACCCGTTGCAAACCCTGCAAGCGTTCTTAAGGTTGGCGATAAGGTAACCGTTAAGATCACCGCAGCAGACTTCGAAAGAAGAAGATTGAGCCTTTCTATCCGTGCTCTTCTCGAACCCGAAGTTGACGAAACCGTTCCTGCAGAAGAAGTTGAAGTAGTTATTGAAACTACCGAAGAAGCTGCAGAATAATTAAAAACACAAGAAAAAGGAGAGCGAAAAGCTCTCCTTTTATGTTTTTGAAAAATCAGCCTATAGTATAGGTCTGCATAACGTGACGCTTGATGAGTATATAATCGTTCATATCAACAACGTCATCTTTGTTAACGTCTGTGGGGTCGTTAATGCCGTAATCAACGGCGTAAGTTCCCATAACTATTCTCTTTGCCATTGTGTAGTCGGTAAGATTAATTTCACCGTCATCGTTAACGTCGCCTGGAGTGGTTACGGGATCATCAAAGTCTATCCAGAAGTTCTGTTCTGCGATATCGACGTTGGGATTTGCTTTCAAAATTGCAATGGCTTCTTCGGTTTCTTCCTGCGAGTTTGCTCCCTCGGGAAGTACAAGAAGATATGTAAGGCACGGGTCTTCGAAAGCGGATACCGGCTCAATGCTTGCACAGGTAACACCCGCAACGATGAAGAAATCGCCGTCTTCGATGACTTCCGGTTCTGTGTAAAAGATTACGATTATTTCGCCGGGGATATAAGCATCGTCAGGTTCGCTGTCATCGCTAACAGGATCGTCAAAAAAATTCTCGGAGTCCTGTTCTACATAAGAAACGTTGGGGTTTGCTTTCAAACTTGCAATAGCTTCTTCGGTTTCTTCCTGCGAGTTTGCTCCCTCGGGAAGGACAAGAAGATATGTCACATCAGGATCTTCGGAAGGGCATAACGGCTCAATGCTCGAACAGGTAATACCCTCTACTATGAAATAATCACCGTCTTCAATGATTTCCGGTTCGGTTTCAAAGACCACGATTATCGCTCCGGGGATATAATAATCAGTGGGAGCCTCCTCGGTTACTGCTCCTGCGATCATAGAGAAGGGCAACAGCAATAATGCAAAAACGAGTAACGTAGATAAAAGCTTTCTTTTCATAAATAAACCTCCATTCGTTGTCTAATCCATTCGACAACCATAGTCTAACGCATTAGACACCGTTTGTCAATAGGTTTTATGAAAAAATATAAAAAAAGGGTGTTGTAATCAAAAATAAAGAAGGTATAGCCTTCTTTTTGTTTACTTTTCTTTTTTTATTTGATATAATAAAATGAATTGATATATTCGGAGGCTTGTTTTGCGTAACGATTTTATTTATATTGAAGGTAATGTACCGTATTATAAAAGCCGTCTTTTTGATTCTTTCGGTGTTCGCCATGCGTTTTTCACCCGTAACGGGGGAGTTAGCGAGGGTGTGTTCGATAGCCTGAACTTTGCATTGGGCGCAGGCGACATTAAGGACAGCGAAGAAAATTTAATGCAGAATTATGCAATAGCCGCAAACGTTTTCGGCCTTGAAAAGGAAGACGTTTGCCGTACCTATCAAACTCATACCGCAACCGTCGTTTATGCCGACGAAAACGAAAGAGGACGCGGAATATCGTTCCCGAACTTCGATTACGGCGTTGACGGACTTGTTACCGATAAAAAAGACCTTCTTCTCTCGGTGCGTACTGCCGATTGTGTTCCGATCTTGTTCTATGATACAAACGCAAATATCTGCGGTGCGGTGCACGCAGGCTGGCGTGGAGCTGTCGGCTTGATTGCGAAAAACGCCATTGAATTAATGGAAAAATTGGGCGCAAAACGTGAAAATATCCTTGCCGCAATCGGACCTTGCATCGGTGAATGCTGTTACGAGGTCGGGGGAGAGGTAAGGGACGAATTTATGAAGCTTGATAATAAATACTCTTCCTTCTTCAAGCCTCAAAACGATAAATTTATGCTTGACCTTACGGGTGTGAACGAAGCAATTTTAATTGATATAGGCATAAAACCCGAGAATATTTCCTCTGCCGATATTTGCACAAAATGCAACGGCGACAAATTCTTTTCCCACCGCCGAAACGGTGTAAACCGTGGAACGATGAGCTCGTTTATTTGTATTTAAGGAGTTTACTATGATAAAAGTTTTTCACTGTGCGGATATACATCTCGATTCGCCCTTCTCGCTTTTTTCCCCCCGTGAGGCGGAAAAACGCCGTATAGAGCTTCGTGCCGCATTCACCTCGGCACTTATGTTTGCCCGTGAAAGCAAGGCAGATATATTCATAATAAGCGGTGACCTTTTCGACGGTGAATACGTGACCCGTGACACAAAGGAAATGCTGTTGCGTGAGTTTGCAAAAGCTCCCGATATGAAAATATTCATCTCCCCCGGTAACCACGACCCGTTCACCGCAGGCTCGGTTTATGAAACCACCGAATTCCCCGAAAACGTGCATATCTTCGGTGGTGAGCGTGAATGTGTTCATCTCTCTGATCTCGGTGTTGACGTTTACGGTTTCGGATTTACTTCCAAAGACTGTATTTCAAGCCCCGTTGCAGGCTGGACGGGACTTGATAAGGATAAGATCAACATACTCGTTTGTCACGGCGATACCACATCTGCTTCCTCAACAAGCGGACCTGTTTCGAAGAACGATATTGCGCAATCGGGCTTTGACTATATTGCTCTCGGCCATATCCATAAAGCAACGGGCTTGCTTTCCGAAAACGGTGTAAGCTACGCATACCCAGGCTGTATTGAGGGCAGAGGATTTGACGAGCTTGGATATAAGGGTGCGATGTTCGGTACTATCGAAAAGGGCAACGTGGATATGAAAAGCTACCGCTTCTCAAAATCACGTTACGAATGGATAAGCGTTGATATATCAAACGCAACCGAAAAGCACGAAGCGCTTGAAATTATCCGTAATGCAATAAAGCCCTATTCCGAGGATACTGCGCTCCGCTTGACCTTGAAGGGAGAGCTTAAAAATGCATTCGTTATCCTTCCCAACGAGATCGGAAAGGGCTGTGAATACCCCTATTTTATAGAAATCATTGACGAAACAAGCCTTGCTCCCGATTTTGGCGAGCTTGAAAAGAATAATACGTTAAAGGGTATTTTCTACCGTAAGATAAGCTCCGAAATGGAACGATACGACAGATCCTCCGAGGAATATAAGGTTCTCTCGCTTGCGCTTAAATACGGAATATCTGCGCTTGAGGACAGAAGCGTTGTTGATTATACGGGAGGTGAGCGTTAATGAACGTGACTATTGATAAGATAGAAGTCGTTTCCTTCGGCAAGCTGAAAAATGCCGTCGTTACGGCAGATTCGGGCATTAATATTCTTTCCGCACCCAACGAAAGCGGAAAGACCACGCTCGCTTCGTTCATCAAATTTGTTTTCTACGGGTTCGTTAATACAAGAGTTCAGACTATTGCCGATAACGACAGAAAGCTCTATACACCTTGGGAAGGCGAAGTTTGTGAGGGCAATATCCATATCACCGCCGACGGTGTTCAATATATCGTAAGCAGAAGATGTCCCCCTTCGGGCAAGGAGGTCTTTGATATAACCAACCGTGCAACGGGCAAAAGTGAATTTGTCGGAGCAATACCCGGCGAAGTTTTCTTTGGCGTGGGTGAGGACGTTTTCTCAAGAACCCTCTTTTTCCGTCAGTTGACTCTTCCGCAAAGCAAGGACGAGCTTCTTGCCGACAGATTGCGTAATATTGCAATAAGCGCCGACGAGCAGGTTGGAACGAAAAAGGCTTTGTCACGTCTTTCGGAAGCAAAAAACGAGCTTAAAGGCAAACTTGGAAGCGGTCTTCTTCCCAAAGCACAGAGAGAACGTGACGAGCTTGAAGAAGCAATAACCGCCTCTGCCGATATGCGACGTGAGATAGTACGTCTTAATGCAGAGATAAAAAAACGTGCAACGACCGTTGCGGAAGCGGAAAAAAAGCTCGGTTCACTCGACGCAGAACGCAGAAATATTGAAAAATATGAAGCATTGACAAGATTGCGTAATATAAAAAGACTTGAGGTTGAAGAAGAAACAGCAAGGCTTGAATATCAAAGGGTATCGTCGGGCTTGAAAAAGCAGGACGAGGGCGGTATTGAATTCAGAGAGCTTTTCTCGAAAAATACCGAATACGTTGCCCAATGCCGTGATTTTGAAAATATAAAAAACGCCCTTAAAAATGCAGAGGACGACAGACAACAGCTTGATTTCGAAACGGCGTTCGATTCCAACGAGGGCGAGGATATAGCAGAAACCGTTAATAAATACAAAAAACTGCCCAAGCTGTTCTTCATTTCGGGCGGTATAGCCGCTGTGGGCGGATTGTTCGTCTTCTTGACCGGTGCAGTATGGGGATTGCTTGGCGTTGTGCTTGGTCTTATCCTTGCGTCTGTCGGCGGTGTTATGCTTGGCCGTCCGAATTCGATTGCCAAGGAACACGGTTACGAAACCGTCGAAGAGCTTGAAAACGCAATTAAAAACAGACCTATCATAGAAGAAAAAATCAAACAGGCAGACCTTAAAATTGCAGAATTGAAGGGTGCGTATGAAGACAGCCGTGCACGTTGCTTCAGGCTTAAAAAGGAGCTTGACGACGGCATAGGCGCATATATCGACGTTGCCGACGGCGACTATAATTCCCAGCTTGAGCATATCCTTTCTCTTTCTGCCGAAAGCGGAGAAAAGCTTGCCGTTTGGAGATTAAAACGTGATAATCTCGAAAAGGCTCGTGACGGTATAGATATAGATTCCCTTACCGAAGAAGCAAAGGGTGCAGTTATGCCCGAAAGGGAAAAAGCAAAGGTCGATAGGGAAATAAGTTTCTATTCCTCACAGGTTGCACAGCTTTCCGACCTAAACCGCCGTGACGAGCTTGACCTTGTTTCTTATGAAGCGAAATGCGGTGATATTTCCGCTATGGTGGGCAAACGTGATTCGCTAAACGCCCGTGTTGACGACCTTACCGTAAAGCATAAAGCTTATGAAACGGCGATGAAGTTTATAGAATCCGCCGCCGACGATATGAAAAGCATGGTCGCACCCCGTATAAGCGAGCGTGCCGACGAATATTTCTCTGCCGCAACGGGCGGAAAATACAGCTCGTTTGAGGTCGATACAAAGCTTTCGATGAGCTTCGGCGAGGATTTCCGCAGAAGCTGTGATTATCTTTCCGCAGGCACACGTGACAGCGCATATCTTTCCTTGCGTCTTGCGCTTGCCGATATTCTTTTCGGCGGCTGCGGTGTTCCGATAATGCTCGACGATGCTTTCGTTCGTATGGACGATACAAGACTTCGTATGATTTCGGGTGCGATCAGTGAGGCATCGAAAAAGCACCAGATCTTCATTCTGACTCACGGTAACCGTGAACGTGATGCTCTTGACGAAATGGGCATTGAATATACCGATATTAAGATCAAAAACATAAATTAGGGAGAAATAAATGGCTGTAAGGCTCGGTCTTGAAACTCCAATTAAATATATCAAGGGCATCGGCGAAGCAAAAAGCAATGCTTTTGCCCGTCTTGGTGTCGAGACCGTCTATGACCTTCTTTCCTTCTATCCGAGAGGGTACGAGGAAAGGGGAAAGACCGTTTCTATTTCCGATGCGTTCGACGGTGAGCTTTGCTCTGTCATAGTAACCGTGCGTGAGACCTCTGCGGTAAAAAGACTTCGCGGTAATATGACGGTGTTTCGTTCTCTGGTGGAAGACGAAAACGGTGCAATGGAATTGGTGTTCTTCAACTGTCCTTATATTGCAAAAACGCTCTCGTCGGGAAGAAAATACCGTGTTTACGGAAGAATTAGGATAGGACATCGGGGAAAGGAAATGGTTTCCCCAAAGCTCGAGCCGATAATCAAAGGCGTTGAACTGCCGTACTATATCCCCATATACCGTTTATCTCCGCCTTTAACGCAAAAGGCAATATCACAAGCCGTTTTGGAGGTTCTTCCGCTTTGCGAAGCAATCCCCGAGCCGCTGCCCGAATCGGTAAGGACAAGCCACAATCTCATAAAGCAAAGCGAAGCTGTAAGGATAATGCACGTTCCGAAGGACGAAAAAGAGCTTTCTCTTGCAAGAAGGTCTATTGCATTTTCGGAATTGGCGGTATTCCGCCTTGCGCTTTGCAATATGCGTTCCAATACCGACCGGGTAAAGGCAATTCCGCTTGGACTTAAAAACGTGGGTTCGAAAAACTTTTTAGAATCACTCCCGTTCGAGCTTACTTCCGCACAAAAGCGTGCTGTTAAGGAGATCTTTTCCGACCTCGGCAAGGACAGACCTATGGCACGTCTGCTTCAGGGTGACGTAGGCAGCGGCAAGACTGCCGTTGCGGCTGCGGCAATATATCTTTGCGTAAAGAACGGCTATCAGGCGTGTATGATGGCGCCTACGGAGATTCTTGCAGCACAGCATAAAAAGACTCTTGATAAATTCCTCTCTCCCTTCGGCATAAGGACCGAGCTTTTGGTTTCGGGGCTTCCCGCCGCAGAGAAAAGAAGGGTCCGTGAAGGGATTGCAGACGGAAGCATTAACGTTGCCGTCGGAACTCATGCACTTATAACCGAAAAGACGGTATTCAATAATTGTGCGCTTGCCGTTGCAGACGAGCAACACCGCTTTGGTGTAAAGCAACGTGCAGAGCTTTTATCAAAAAGCGAAATTGACGGAAGACGTGCGCACATGCTCGTTATGTCCGCAACACCCATACCACGTTCGCTTTCGCTTATAATCTTCGGTGATCTCGACGTTTCGCTCCTTGACGAGCTTCCTCCCGGAAGACAGAAGATAGAAACAAAGGTCGTTTCTGCAAACGATACGGAAAAGGTCTATGAATTCTTAAGAAAAGAAACCGAAACGGGAGGCCGAGGATACGTCGTCTGCTCGCTTATAGAGGAAAACGAAGAAAACTCCGACCGTAGATCCGCAGAAAGCTATTTTGCAGAGCTTTCAAACGCTGTACTTAAGGGTATCCCTATGGGACTTATGCACGGAAGAATGAAGCCTGCCGAAAAAGCAGAGGTAATGAACGATTTCGCAACGGGAAGGATAAAGGTTCTCGTTTCGACAACGGTTATCGAGGTTGGCGTTGACGTTCCCGAAGCAACTGTTATGATAATCGAAAATGCAGAATGCTTTGGCTTGTCACAGCTTCACCAGCTTCGTGGCAGAGTGGGAAGAGGCAACAAACGCTCGGTATGTGTTCTTGTAAACGGCGGTAAGGGAGAGGATTCCGCCGACAGATTAAAGATAATGCGTGATACGTCCGACGGCTTTAAGGTTGCAGAGGCAGACCTCGAACGCCGCGGCCCCGGTGATTTCTTCGGTGTCCGTCAAAGCGGTGAATTTTCGTTTGCCTGCTCGGCAATAAGCGATATGACCGTGCTTAAAGAAACCGATGCTTTGATAAAAGAGATAAGAGAAAACCCAAACGATCCCGAATACAGAACACTTTTTGATTCGGCAAAGAAATTCCTTGAAAGGACAGGCGGCGGTCTTACCGTCAACTGATTAATATATGAAGATCGGAAATACAGAATTCCCCCACGGTCTTTTTCTTGCTCCGATGGCAGGAATAACCGACCATGCGTTCCGTGCAATATGTGTTTCGTGCGGCGCAGAGGGAGTTACAAGTGAATTAATAAGCGCAAAGGGCGTTATGTACGGTGACAAAAAGACCGATGCCCTCGCAAAAATATATCCCGACGAGCGTCCTGCGGCAATACAGATTTTCGGTAACGACCCCGAAATTATGGCAAATTCGGCAAAAAGCCTTTTAAAGTTCGAGCCGATCTATATCGACATCAATATGGGCTGTCCCGTGCCGAAGCTCGTGCGTAACGGAGAGGGAAGTGCCTTAATGCGTGACAGCGAGCTTTGCGAAAGGATAGTTTCTGCTGTTGTATCGGCTGTCGACGTGCCCGTAACCGCAAAATTCAGAAAAAGCTGTGACGATGACGACCCCGAATCTGCAATAAAGATTGCAAAGGCTTGCGAAAACGGCGGAGCAAGCGCTGTTTTCGTTCACGGAAGAACGAGGAATCAGATGTATTCGGGCCTTGCCGACAGGGAGATAATAAAAAAGGTCAAAAATACGGTCAATATTCCCGTTATCGGTAACGGCGACGTTACCTGCTATGACGATTTTGTTTCTATGAAGCAAGAAACTGGCTGTGACGGAGTTATGATAGGCCGTGGAGCATACGGCTCACCTTGGGTATTTTCTGAGATTCGTGCAAAGCTCGATGGAAAGGAATATACCGAACCGACAAATTCCCAAAAAAGAGAAATGCTTGTACGTCAGCTTGAAACGGTGATAAGAGATAAAGGCGAAAACGGTATACGTGAATTCCGTCATCACCTTCTTAAATACTGCAAGGGCTTTTCGGGCTCGGCAAGGTTAAGAAAGAATATTTCGCTTATAAGCACAAGAAAATCTGCGATAGAAGCGATAAATGTGATATTTGAATAGATATTGACAATTAAAGTCAAATGTGCCATAATAAAATGAATAGATGTAATAAGGAATGAGAAAATGTTTTTTTCTGATATCCACACGCACATTCTGTACGGAACAGACGACGGAGCAAAAACTCTTGAAGATATGCTCTTGATGGTGAAGTCCTCTTACGAGGACGGAACTCGATTGCTTTGCTTAACACCTCATTTCTTTCCCGCTTTTTTCGGAGATAATCATAAGAAGTCGGAAGAGGCGTTTGAGGCTTTGTCCGAATATTGCAAACAGCATTATCCCGATCTTAAATTGATTTTCGGCAATGAATTGGGATATAGACACGATGCAATATCGTGGATTCAAAGCGGTCTTTGCCGTCCTTTGGGGAATACTAACTATATTCTTGCAGAGTTTGAAGTGACAGACAGCGAGAACCGAATAACCGAAGGGGTCTACCGTTTGCAGAATGCAGGATACGTGCCGATAGTCGCACATGCAGAACGGTATAAAAAGCTTTCTGTTCAAAGAATGGGTGCGTTGCGTGAAAACGGCGTTTTGATACAGATAAATGCCGATTCGGTACTGAAAACAAATTGCATGATCGGCAGTTGCAAAACCAAAAATATGATAAAAAAGAGATACGTCGATTTTGTTGCGTCGGATGCACATAATTCGACAACACGTTCCCCGCAATTAAAAAAGAGCTATGAATTTTTTGCCGAAAAATACGGCAAAGAATATGCAAAACGAGTTTATTGCGATAACGCAATGAGGATTTTTTCAGAAAACGGTGAAGGGAAGTAAATGAAATGAACGGTAAAATGTCGTTGAAGTCCATTTCGCTTAAGGATTTTTGGAATATATTCCGAGGAAGCATTTGGATAATGCTTGCTGTCGGAATATTGGTAACAGGCCTAAGCTATTTCTATGCAAAATCAACCTATACCCCAAGCTATACCTCAACCGCAACCATGTATCTTATCGGCAAAAACGAAGAAGGCGAATTCGATTCGGGCGATTTTGCATCGGGCTACGCTATTGCTTTGAGAATTATGAGCGACTGCGACTATCTTATGAAGAGCCGTTCGGTTCTTGATAAGGTCGGCGAAGAGGTCGGTATTCAGAACGGATATAAGGTTTTAAAATCGAGAATAACGATAAACAACCCCGAAGAAACACGTGTTATGGAAATTTCTGCGACCTATTCTTCTCCCGAAATGGCGAAGAAGATCGTTGACTCTGTATGTAAGGTCGGTGCGGAATATATAAACCGTGTTTTTGCATACGACAGCCTAAGCGTTTTTGAAGAAGGCACTTTGGAAAAATCTCCCAACAATTCGGTATCGCTTATGTCCCATCTCAAATACGGTGTGATCATGGCTGCCGGTGTCTATATTGCTTTCCTCATTTTGTTCCTTTTTGATAACTATATTCACAGCGAAGAAGACATTGAAAGATATCTTGGAGTTTCGGTAATCGGCGATATTCCCGACGCAGACGCTCCAAAGAAAAAATCGAAATACAAATACAGAAGCTATCGATATTACCGCAAGAATACTTCAAGGTATCAAAAATACTATACGGAAAACAGCTATAACCGCAGACCGGAATATCAAATCGATTTTCAGAACGACGGAAAGAAGGAGTAAATAATGGAAGCAATAAATCTTAAATTGCCCGGTGAAAACGATTTCTTTACCGAAGAGGCTTATAAGGTCCTCCGTACCAACATTCAGTTCTGCGGTCAGGATATAAAGGTTATCGCAATAACAAGCTGTAACGAAAACGAAGGCAAGAGCACGATAGCAATGCATATAGCAAAAAGCTTTGCCGACCTTGATAAAAGAGTATTGTTTATCGATACCGATATGAGAAAATCGGTTATCGCAGGCAGAAACACCTCTGTCAAATCCCCCTGCGGGTTAAGCGAGGTTTTGACAGGCTTGCGTCCTATTTCGGAATGTATCTATCCCGTTGTGAACAGCAAAATGCATATTCTCTTTTCGGGTCAGTACCCACCCAACCCTGTCGAGCTTTTAAGCGGTAAATATTTTGCAACGCTTATCAGCGAATGCCGTAAGGTTTATGACTATATAATCATCGATACACCTCCTCTCGGTCAGGTTATCGATGCGGCTGTCGTTGCAGAAAAATGCGACGGAGCAATTATGGTTATCGGCGATAGTAAGGTCCATTACCGTATAGCTCAGGACGTTATTGAACAGCTTGATAAGAGCGGATGCAGAGTTTTGGGCGTTGTAAGAAATAACCGCAAACAGCCGTCACGTAAGGGTGCATACCGTAAATATTACAGAAGCGAAATGGCAAAAAAACAGACAAAAAAATAAAAAACAAACAAAAGGGCTGAATCGGAGCGTAAGTGCCGATTCAACCCTTTTTATTTTGTTGACAACTATGAAATAAGGATGTATAATATTTAGTTAAGAAACAAAGTGAGGGATAGTATATGATAAAGGACCGTTCGGGCAATATAATAGCGGCGGATTTCGATCAGGAAAAGACGCTGTCTTTTCTCTATTCAAATAAGCTTGGAAGAATAATAACCAAATTGCTTTGCCGCAGATTCGTTTCAAATCTGGGCAGACTTTATATGGAATCTCCGCTTTCCAAGGGACGCATTTCAAAGCTTATAGAACGCAATAATATAGATATGTCCGAATATGTTGAACAGAAATATTCTTCCTTCAACGAATTCTTTATAAGAAAGATCAAAGACGGCAAAAGAGCAATAGATATGACTCCTTCCGCCGTCGTTTCACCTGCCGATTCAAAGCTTACGGTCTACGATATAGGCGAGGACAGCGTTTACCGCATAAAGGGCTGTGATTACAGCATAACCGAGCTTTTGGGCGGCGATCACAGTCTTGCAAAGCGTTTTCTTGGCGGAAAATGCTTCATCTACCGTCTTACAGTTGACAATTATCATAGATACAGCTATCCCGATAACGGAAGAGAAATTGAAAACCGCTTCATTCCCGGAATACTCCATACCGTAAACCCGATAGCAACCTCCCGTGTTGACGTATACGGTAAAAACTGCCGTGAATTAACACTTCTTGATACCGAGAATTTCGGTGAAGTGGCATATATCGAGGTTGGTGCGATGATGGTCGGAAGGATTAATAATCACCACCCGGAATCCTTCAAAAGAGGGGAAGAAAAGGGATATTTTTCCTTCGGCGGCTCGACGATAATCGTACTTTATAAAAAAGATACCGTCATTCCCGATGAGGATATTGCAGAAAACAGCAAGACCGAAACAGAAACCGCCGTTCTCTTGGGCGAACACGTTGGAACAAAACGGAGTTAGTTATGGCTATTAAAAACCTTGCCCTGAATAGGGAAGTGTTTGTTTCCCATTCGTGCAACGAAAATAGAATAACCTGTCTTACAAACGGAAAGGTCGGCGTTCCGTCTTGTCGTTATGCTTTGGATTGGGTATGCTTTAATAAAGACGTCGAAAAATGTCTTTTTGTGGATCTCGGTGCAGATTTCGGCGTAGCTTCGTTTGATATAGGCTTTATCCACGATAAAAAGAATAATATATGTCCTCCGTCGGAAGTAAAGCTTTTCCTTTCAGAAAACGGAAACGATTATTACGAAACTGCAATAGTAAAAGCACCCTATAACGCTTCTTTCGATATGTGCACCCGTGCGGTGTATTCAGCGAATTTCGAAATTCCGATACGCGCAAGATATGCTATGCTTAAGTTTGGTATTGACGGTGAAACCTTTGCCGATGAGCTTCGCCTTTTCGGTGACGACTGTAACGGAAGTGAAGCAATGCTTTACGGCGAGCCGTTAAGCTTTGCCGAGAAGGGATATTTTGCAGACCCGTCATCACTCGACGGTGTAAAGGATATTTTCTCCGTGAAATTCGGCAGTGACGATAAAAAAAGCCTCGGTATAGAGGATTTCATATCCTGCGTGGCTTTCGTTGATTCCAATGAAATGCCGAGAGATACTATGTCCGATGCATTGTTATTTGATTACGAAGGTAAAACGGACACCCTTTCCGATTGGGAAGAATATCTGGATTTACTTTTCGCCAAAAACCGTAATATCGATGCGCTTGATAAGGTTGTCGAGCTTATAAAAACGACACTTCAGCTTGATAAAAGCTTTAAATATAATATATATATAAAAACACCCTCCCCGAAGGTCTCTCTAACCCCGTTCGGCGACCTTAACGGTGACGGAATAACCGAGAAATTACTTCAAACCGAAGATTGTGTTACGGCATATTCTTGGTTTTTGGATAGCTTTATCCGCCGTTTCAACGGTGGCTGTTATAGTAACCTTTCTCTCGGCGGTTTCGTTTGGGGAGAAAACAATCTCTCCCGCAAAAACCGTGAGGATTCAATAGAATTTGCCTGCGCTTGCGTAAAAGAGATACATAACCGTGAATGTAAATGCATTTTCGTTGCCGATTTCGCAGCAAGCGGTTGTGAAAAGGCTGAATATATCGGATTTGATTGCATATTGATGAAGCCCGAAAATACAATATCAAGCCTTGCTCCGATATTCAAAAAATACGGCTTCGGCGTTGCAATAAAAACCGATAATACGCTTTCTTCCAACCTTTGCGGTTGTATTGAAAATACGGTTCGTTTGTATGACCAACCCGAAAACGAGAAAAATATTTCTGTGTTGGCGTATTCAAAAAACGGTTCCGAACGCTTACTTTACGAAAAATTATATGAATTCATAAAAGGCGGCGAACAAGCCGTTCCGCCCGTTTGCGAGGAAACAGACTTTTCGGTTTCTGAAGAGACCGATATTCCCGAACCCGAAACGGCAGAAGACGTTCTTTACGAACCGCAGGTTCAACCCGAAGTTTCGGAAGAGATCAAGGAAGAGCCAAAACCCGAACCCGAACCGACGGTTTGTGTTGCAACTTCGGTGGCAGAACCTATTGCGGAGCCAAAAATCGAATTTGTTGAGGAAATAAAACCCGAACCCGAAATTGAAATTCCCCGCATTCCCGAAAACCTTGTGAGGAAATATAACAAAAAACACAAAAAAATAGCTATGCTCGGCGCAGGTGTTGTTGCGGGATTGGGTGTCGCATACGTGATTGCTAAAACATTAAAAGGAAGAGATTAAATGGATAACAGAAATCTTACTTTGCTTTGCGATTTTTATGAATTAACAATGGCAAACGGCTATTTCTTTTCGGACAGAAAAGACGGCATAGCTTATTTCGACGTATTCTTCCGTGATATTCCCGACGGGGGCGGATTTGCAATAGCCGCAGGGCTCGGACAGATAATCGATTATATCAAAAATCTAAAATTCACCGCTGAAGATATTGAATATTTAAGAGGACTTAATATGTTCGGCGAGGAATTTCTTGAATATCTCAAGGATTTCCGCTTCACCGGTGATATTTATGCCGTACCCGAGGGAACTCCGATATTCCCCCGTGAACCCGTTATGACAATAAAGGCGCCCGTTATCGAGGCTCAATTTATTGAAACTTACGTTCTCACTACGTTCAATCATCAATCGTTGATCGCTACGAAAGCAAACCGTATAACCCGTGCGGCAGAGGGCAGAGTTGTGAGCGAATTCGGCGCAAGACGAGCTCACGGCGCAGATGCCGCGATCCACGGTGCAAGAGCCGCTTATATCGGCGGTGTTGCAGGCACATCCTGTGTTATTTCTGCAAAGGAATATTCCTTGCCTGTATCGGGCACAATGGCACATTCCTGGGTGCAGATGTTTGACGATGAATATACAGCGTTCAAGACCTATTGCGAATTATATCCCGATAATGCAACTCTGCTTGTAGATACCTATAACGTATTAAAAAGCGGTGTTCCTAACGCAATAAAGGCATTTAAGGAATGCGGTATAACCAAATGCGGTGTCCGTATAGATTCGGGCGATATTGCTTATCTGTCCAAGGAAGTCAGAAAGATGCTTGACGATGCGGGAATGCACGGTTGTAAGATAGTCGTTACAAACTCGCTTGACGAAAAGATAATCAAGGATATCCTTCGCCAGGGCGCAAAGGTGGACGTTTTCGGCGTCGGCGAACGTCTTATAACCGCAAAGAGCCACCCCGTTTTCGGCGGTGTTTACAAGCTTGCGGCGATTGAAGAAAACGGCAAGATCATACCGAAGATAAAAATAAGCGAAAACCCCGATAAGATAACAAATCCCCACTTTAAAAAAGTATATCGTCTGTTCCGCAAGAGCGACGGCGTTGCTATTGCCGACTATATAACTCTTCACGACGAAGAATTTGATACGAATTCTCCGATAGAGCTTTTCGACCCCGTCTTTACGTGGAAACGTCAAACTGTTACCGATTACGTTGCAGTTGAATTGATGAAGCCGATCTTCATAAACGGAGAATTCGTTTACGAAGCTCCCACGTTGTCCGAAATGCGTGATTACTGCAAGGCACAGGTAGATTCCCTTTGGGACGAGGTTCGCCGTTTTGAAAATCCGCACAGATACTACGTCGACCTTTCGCAGAAGCTTTGGGATCTAAAGCAGGAGCTTCTCTCGAACGGCGGAAAATTGAAAAATAACTAACCAAAGGAATATTAATGAAAAACAATAAAGCACTTAATATAGTTTTCACAATAGCCGGAATCCTCGTTCTAACCATAGGCTATCTCTGCTTCTTTGCTGCCGATTGGTATATCGATACCTTCGGCAACGTAGGGTTCGATTCTATTATGTTCACCCTATTTTCGGATGCAGGCGGTACCGAAGCAGGCGTAATAAAAGGATTTCTCCTTTTCGGATTGCTCCCTACGTTTGATATGACGGCAATAACCTCGTTTTTGCTGTTCTTCAAGCCGAAAAAGAGCTTTTCTGTAAAAATTAAGGAAAAATCCATAAAGCTTTATCCTCTGCGCAGAGGTGTTGCTTTTGCACTTGCGGTAATTATTACAATTCCGCTTATCGCTGTTGCGGCTAATAAGGTTGAATTGACCGAATACGTTATAAGCATAAACGAAGATTCAACTATTTTCGAGGATAAATACGTAGATCCCAAAACCGTCGAAATAACCTTCCCCGAAGAAAAACAGAATCTTATCTACATATTCCTCGAATCTGTGGAAACGTCATTCTTTTCAAAGGCGTTGGGCGGCGGAAATAATATAAACCCAATACCCGAGCTTTATAAGCTCGCTGACGAGAATCTCAATTTCTCAAGCAACGATTCCGTCGGCGGATTTTACAGCCTTTCGGGCGGTACTTGGACTATTGCGGCAATGGTTTCGCAAACTGCGGGTATTCCGCTTAAGGTGCCTAACGGTATCGACAGAAACGAATACGGCGCAGATACCTTCCTTCCCGGTGTTACAACGATAAACCAGATACTTGCCGAAAACGGATATAACCAAGCCGTTATGGTCGGCTCGGAAGCAAAATTCGGCGGCCGTGAAGCCTATTTCACCCAACACGGCGTTGAAAGCATATACGACCTTTTCACCGCTTGGGACGAAGGACTTGTCGAGAACGGCAGAAAGGTCTGGTGGGGCTTTGAGGACCATTATCTTTTCGATTATGCAAAGGAAAAGATAACCGAGCTTGCCTCAAAGGACGAGCCGTTTGCCTTCACAACTCTCACTGTTGATACTCACTTCACCGACGGTTACGTTTGTCGGTACTGTGATGACATTTTCGACGAGCAATATGAAAACGTACTTGCCTGCTCAAGCAAGCAGGTATATGAATTTGTTGAATGGATAAAGGCACAGCCATTCTTTGAGAATACAACGGTTATAATCTGCGGTGACCACCCGACTATGGATAATCAGTTTATCAAAAGAAAAATCGATACCTCAAAGGGCAGACGGGTCTATAACTGCATAATCAATTCGAGAACCGAAACCGAATTTGCAAAGAACCGTGAATTTTGCTCTCTTGATATGTTCCCCACAACTCTTGCGGCTATCGGCTGTACGATAGAGGGCGACCGTTTAGGCTTGGGAACGAATATGTTCTCAGGCAAACCAACGCTTTGCGAAGAAATGGGCGCACGTGAATTTAATGAAGAACTCAAAAAGAGTTCTCCATACTATGCAAAGAACTTCCGTCACGAGGAATAGTTCGTTTAACCGAAACAAGCGGTGAACATCATCAAAAGCGATATCAGGAGCGCACTCCCGACAGCTCCTCTGAAAAAGCCGTAACAGAACCCCTCACGGTCAAACATAGTGCGTTTTGCAATGCTTACAAATTCTTTCATTTTTGAATGCCTCCTTTGTTTTTGTAAGCTTATTATAACCGCACAGCTGTCCCTTAATTAGTACAATTAAAAACTTTTTAAAAAATAAAAGGTTCTGCTTTGCGAGACTTCTCATAAGGAAGTCTCGCAGTTTTATTCGCCAAATACATTTGGCGAGTGATATTGCTTCGCAGTGATATTATGCTTTTGCCCCACGAAAGCATCTTTCGCAGGGACCCCTTACGCATAGTTATATTGCCTTCGGCAGTTTAGGGCGAATAAAATAACACTGAAGCCGATAGGCTTCAATAACACTATTGCTTTGCAATAATATCACTCCGACAAAGTCGGAATACAACTTGAATAATATCAACTGATATGTTATAATAAAAAGGGTTTGGGAATGGCCCAATAAAGCGTTTGTATTTACAAATGCGATGCTGGTTCTTTTGAATCAGTTCGATAAATAAGAATTTGACAAATAAAGAAGGTGTGAATATGAAAAAAATAGTTTGCTTGAGTCTAATATGTTTGTTGATAATTCCATTGTTTTCTTCTTGTGGAGTTGCTTCCAACTACATAACCACGGGGTGGTTATATACCGCCGAGTCTGACGGTTCAATGTATATACAATCGAACTTTTCTGATATTTACAAAATAGATATTGAAAGCAAGACGTTTGCTTTGATGGAAAACATTGAGACAGTTGAATTTGCTTGTGAAGCTGAAAATGAGCTGAAATATAAATTTTTTGCGGGCGAATATAAAGCCCAAATTCCAGACGGGTATGATGGCGTTGAAAAGCATATAATGAAATGTAAGCGTGAAAACGATACTTCTGTGGTAAATGCTTGTGGATATGTAAATGACAAAGTTTTAGTAGGCTTTGTTCAGGTTTATGAAGATACAAAAGGCGTCCATGGCGAATATGCAATCGAAAAGATTTCTCATAGCATAGCCTTTTCCTATAACGCTGAAACGGATGAGTTTTCTACTATTAAGAGATTAGATGGTGTTGTTATTGTTGCTTTTGCTAATAATACCATTTTATACTGGAAGGACAAAGCATATTATTCGTATGACTTGACAACCAATACAGAAAAACATCTCGTAGAAGATAAAGCATATGA
>JAFVXP010000002.1 GCA_017501055.1 Clostridia bacterium
GGCTTTTGCGTTTTCAATACCGTTCAAGCAGGCTTCTACGGCTTTAAGGCGTACTTCGTCGCTTAAAAGGCATTTCTTTTCGGTATTCTTCGAAACTGCAACAACAACACGTTCAAAAAGCTTTGAAGCACGAATTATTACGTCAAGATGTCCTATCGTTATTGGGTCGAAGGTGCCAGAAATTATTGCTGTTCTCATTCTCCGTCCTCCTCGGGAACACGAAGTATGGTTACGTATGTCTTTCCGTAGCGGTAAAGCTTGCTTGTCCAGCCTTCAACGGGGTTGGGGATTCCGTTCTTATCCGATTCTGCAATAATTATTGCACCCTTCGCCAATACCTCGGAATACTGAAGTCTGTGAAGAATATCATCAAGGATACCTTCGGTATAGGGCGGGTCGAGGAAGACAAGACCAAACTGTTCTTTGCCCGATGCACCTCTTAGATATTCCTTCCAATCGGCAGTTACAACACGGCATTGCTTCATAAGCTTGGTTTTCTGTGCGTTTTCCTTGATAACCTCGCAAGCGGCACGGGAGGAATCTATTATAACGGCACGTTCCGCACCTCTTGACAAGGCTTCAAGCGCCATTTGTCCGCAACCTCCGAAAAGGTCGAGAACGGTTCTATCGTGAAGCTCGAACTGTATTGCCGAGAAAACGCCTTCCTTGCATATCTCCGTTGTGGGTCTTGTATCATTGCCGGGGAGAGTCTTAAGCTTTGTTCCCCTTGCTGTTCCTGTTATTATTCTCATTGTTTTCCTTTCCGAAGTATTCGATAATCGATTCCGCAATCTCCTCGGTTATTCCTTTTACTTCTGTCAATTCAGACTTTGTTGCCGTCTTTAATCTTGCAAGCGTTCCGAAATGAAGCATCAGATCGTTTGCCTTCTTTGCGCCGATGCCTTTGATCTCGGTAAGACTGCTTTTCTTGACGCTTGCACGTCTTTTTGAATCCATAACCGAAAGAGAATAGCGGTGTACCTCTTCCTGTATTTTATAAATGAACACAAATGCGTCCTGACGGGTTATTAACGAAACCTCGTTTTCGCCGTCTGTTAAAGTTCTGGTTTTATGGTGCTCATCCTTTACCATTCCGAAAACTTTAATGTTTATACCAAGCTCGTTTAAGACAGAACGCACACGGTTAACCTGTGTATTACCGCCGTCGATTAACATTAGATCGGGATATTCCCAGCCCTGCTCGTCGGTATCGTGGGCAAAACGCCGTCTTATCGATTCTTCAAGTGCAGCCAGATCGTTACCGTCATCAACGGTCTTAATATTAAACGCACGGTATTTGCGTTTTGCAAACACACCGTGTTCAAGTACTATCATTCCGCAGGTTGTAAAATCACCGCCCGAATGGGAGATATCGTAGGATTCTATCCTATCGGGGACGACCTCAAGCCCAAGCAGGCTTGCAAGCGAAACGAGAAAGTCCTTCTTTTTATCCTCGCTTGCACGTTTATGCAGAATTAACTGTTTTGCGTTTTCGGAAGCACGCAGAGTTAATGCACGCATATCGCCACGTTCGGGTTTTTGTATAGAAACACGGTATTCGGCGTGTGAAGTGAGCCAATCGTTTAAAAGATCTTTATCGGCATCATCGAGGGCATAGTCAATATATATCTTCTTTGGGATATAGCCTCGAAGCTCATAATACCTCTGCAAGAACGAAACAAGAGCAGAACTGTTTATTATCTCGTCTGCGCCGAAGAAAAAGTTTTCTCTATCGACAATGGCACCGCCTCTTACAAAGAGAAGTGACAAAGCACTTCCCAAATCGTCGGCATAGATGCCGATGATATCGGTTTCCACGTTGGGAGAGCAGACGATTTGCTGGCGTTCGCTTAATTTCTCGACTGCAAATATACAGTCTCTTAATTTTGCCGCAAGCTCGAAATTCAAGCCCTCGGAGGCAATTTCCATATCTCGTTCAAGCTGTTCGACAAGGTTTTTTCCGTCACCCTTAAGCAATATCGATGCACGGGAGCAAAGCTCTTTATATTCCTCTGACGAAACGTTACCCTTAATACAGGGTGCACAGCAACGTCCGATATGATAATTAAGGCAGGGTCTTCCCTTTCCTATGTCTTTCGGGAACTCCTTTGAGCAAGACGGAAGAGAAAATGCTTTTTTTACGGTTTCGAGAATACGTTTTGCGACGTTATGGGAAGAATAGGGTCCGAAATATTTATCGTTGCCAGAGCTTCTTTTATAAACTATCGAAAATTCGGGATAGGCGGTATTTGTCATCTTGATATAAGGATAACCGCCGCCGTCCTTAAGCTTTATATTATATCTCGGCTGGAATTGCTTTATAAATTGGTTTTCCTGAATTAATGCTTCAAGCTCGGTCAACGTGAAATAGACC
>JAFVXP010000048.1 GCA_017501055.1 Clostridia bacterium
CACGACGACAGAATCTGTGCGTTCCCCTCGCTTTGTGCGCTTCTCGATGAAGATATTCCAAATCACACTTCTGTCGTAATGCTTGCCGATAAAGAAGAAATAGGCTCCTACGGTGTAACGGGTCTCGGAAGCGAAAGCTATCCCGATTTCATACGCTCGCTTTGCGATTCCACAAATGCAGATTATCTCGCTTGCAAACGCAACAGCATCTGCCTTTCCGCAGACGTTGGCGGTGCATACGACCCCTGCTATTCCGATGCGTACGAGGCTTCAAACTCCGCATATATCAATAGGGGCGTGGTAATTTCCAAATATACCGGCTCTCGCGGTAAGGGCGGTTGCTCCGATGCAAGCGCAGAAACTCTTGCAAAGGTTGCTTCTATGTTCGATAAGAACGGAATTGTATGGCAGGTCGGTGAATACGGTAAGGTGGACCAAGGCGGCGCAGGTACGGTTGCCGCAGAGATCGCCCATTACGGTATTGAAGTTGTGGATTGCGGTGTTCCGATACTTTCAATGCACTCAATAACCGAGCTTGCTTCAAAATACGATATTTACGAAATGCTTCGTGCGTCACAAGTATTCTTCAATAACTAAAGCGGACCAAGAGAAACAGAGTTTTTCTTCAAAGCCCTTGAAAATACAATAAAAATTAATATTCCTTATTAAATCACCCCGACAAAAAGAAATCAAGCTTCGGATTTTGATGAAGCTTGATTTTTGTTTAATTAATTCTTTCAAGGGTGTAAAGAACCGGTTTGTCTTCGGTCCGAGGCTGTCACAATTTGGTGTGACAGCCTCTTTCCTTTTTTCATATCTTATAATAGGGAGTGAAAAGAATATGAAAAAGGTAATTGTTCTTTCGTCTGTGACCTATGCATTAAAGGCGCAAGAATTGCTCAAAAATAACGGTATTTATTCAAAATTAACACGCTCAAGGTCTGTAAGAAGTATAAGAGGGTGCGGTTACGGAATAGCCTTCGACGTTTTATCGGCGGAAAAGGCAGAAAATCTGATTGTAACCGCAGGTATACCAATTATCGGGAGTACAGAAGAAAAATGATATATTTCGATAATGCCGCAACCTCGTTTCCCAAAAGCAAAAACGTAATAAACGCCATATCGGAAGCAATGAGATGTTGCGGGAATTCGGGAAGAAGCGGTCATAAATATGCGCTTAAAGCGGCAGAAACCGTCTATAATTGCCGAAAGAAAATGGCGTCACTCTTCAATACCCGTCCCGAGTGTGTAATATTCACTTCGTCTGCGACCGAGGCTTTAAATATAGCAATCAAGGGTACGAATAATCCCGGCGGAGTAACGCTCGTTTCGTCAATGGAGCATAATTCCGTTATGCGGCCGCTGAATACGTTAAGAAGAAACGGTCAAACGGTGTTGCGTCAATTTCTCGTCGATGTGAAGCACGACCATATCACCTGCGAAAACTTTTCAACCGTTTCAAATTCCGCAACAAACGTAGTAATAACCCATGCCTCAAACGTATGCGGAAGAATACTCCCTGTGCGGAAGCTCCGCTCTCTCTGCAACGATGAAACCGTATTCATTCTCGATGCATCTCAAACGGCAGGGCATTTAAAAATTGATATAACCGAGCTTGGAGTTGACATAATTTGTGTTCCGGCTCATAAAGGACTCTGCGGGCCTATGGGCGTAGGGGCACTTATAATCAATCCCTATAGCGATATCGTTGTCGAACCCTTGATAGAGGGCGGAACGGGAACAAACTCCAAATCCTTTGAAATGCCTGAATATTACCCCGAAAGACTCGAAGCGGGAACGGCAAACGTCTGCGGTATAGCAGGCTTGAATGCGTCACTTGATGAATTGGAGTTTTCCTCCAAAGAAAGCGAGCTTTTCAAATATCTTTTGTCGGGAATGCGTGATATGGTTAACATAACCTTGCACGGTGCTCCCGAAGAGGGGAACGAGTCGGATCATGTGCCCGTCTTGCTGTTTAACAAAGAAGGGTATGATTCGGAGATACTCTGCGACGAGATGTCCAAAAAAGGCTTTGCGTTGCGTGCAGGCTTCCATTGTGCGCCCAATGCGCATATAACTTTGGGTACTTCGGAAATAGGCGGAGTGCGTCTTTCCTTGGGAAAGGGTAATACCCGACGTGAGATAGACCGCTTTTTGAATGTAATATCCGAAATATAAAAATTCCGTCAAGGCAATAGAGCTTTGACGGAATTTTGTGTTGTTATTAAAAGAATAAGGCTTCGGAATCCTTTGTGAATACAATACCGCTTGGTATCTTTCTGTTCGGGGGAACTGTTGCGAAAGCAGTAACGATAGCACCGCAGTCGATGTGTGTATATGCCGAACAGGTGCACATATGGTTGATGATCGCACCTGCAGAAATAATACAGCCCGTTAATATTTCCGAGCCCGAATGGATAACCGCCATCGGTTCGACAAAACAGCCTTTTTCAACCTTTGCAAGGGGAGATACGTAGGCTCTCGGGGAAATAAGCGTTGCTATGTTGTAGGAATATTCTTTTTCGATCTTTTCAATCATTTTGGAACGGATCTCGGGATTACCGATAGCGACGATAATGTCGCTGTATTCCGAAGAAAGAGCTTTAATATCATCAAACGTACCCGCAACCTCAATTCCGTCGGGAGTTGTCTTTGCAACCTCGTCAACGAAACCGATCTTGTCAAAGCATTTCATATCCTCTGCAATCTCTCTTGCGATAACACTGTAAATACCGGCACCGACTATCAAAAGATTTCTGCTCATATATACAACCCCTTGTCAATATATAGCATATTATATCATTCTTTTTAAGGTCAGTCAATATTTTTTCTGTGAACATATAATGGAAGTATGACGTAAAGGAGAATTTATATGAAAACACAACATAGCTTTATGACAGTATTCAATCACAGACCGCAAGCGGTTGCATTTATAAGCGGTAACGAAAAATATCCGCAGATAGACGGAATCGTTCTTTTTTACGATACTCCCGACGGAACTATCGTAAGGACGGAGATATTCGGACTTCCAAAAGGTGAAATACCTTGCGAAAGCCCCGTGTTTGCATACCATATCCACGAAGGCTCGGATTGCACGGGCGATGCAAACGAACCCTTCTCTAACGCAGGCGGACACTATAACCCTTATGACTGCCCGCACCCCTACCATTCGGGTGATATGCCGCCCCTTTTTTCTGCCGATGGCGAGGCTTTCTTGATATTTCTCACAAACCGTTTTACCGTTTCGGAAATAATTGATAAAACTATAATATTGCATAGCCGTCCCGACGATTTCAAAACCCAGCCTTCGGGCGATTCGGGAGAAAGAATGGCTTGCGGTATAATTCAGTCAACGGCAAAAAAGTTTTTTTGATTTTCTCGTTCTTGAAATGATATTTGATATGTGATATAATGTTAAAAACATTTTTGTGGAGAAAAAACATAATGTATACGCTTGCTGATGCTGCAACAATGGCAACGTTGATACTTTTCGTTATATATTTCATCGGCAGAATTATAACCGTCCGTATGGAAAAAAATATGTTCTACGACGAGATAGTTTTCACTTCCTCCGACTGTATCGAGAACAAACGTTATGATATAATAGACGAAATATCGACAGAAAACCTTAATAACGAAAGTTCCGAATACGAAACTCTTGTTATTATAACGTCCCGTCAGGGAATACGTAATCTTAAAATCGAAAAAATGTTTTATGATGACGACCTGAACGAGATCAAATCAAAGAGAGAAACCGTCGGAGAATGTAAATTTCTAAATATCGGTCAATCGTTCGCAATAAGAACTTTTATCCCCGAATTAATACCGAGATACAGGATCGAATACGAAACACAGGATTTCAGAAAAGTAAGCTTCGAATTGCTTGATAATTTTAAAAGCGGTATAATTTCCGAAACCGTCGTCGTCAAGCATACGCCTAAAAGCATTATTTATTATTTATTCAGATAAAACGAAAGAAAGGAGAGGAAAATATGGTAACGATACTTGCGGAAAAGCCCGACGTCGGCAATAAGATCGCAGCGGCGCTCGATAAGATATACCTTCATAACGGCAATACCGTCGAATTTTCCTCTCTGAAAGCTAACGAAAAAGCCGTTAAGTCCCAACAAAATAAAGACGGCTATCTTAAAATTCAGTATAAAGGCCACGATTGCTATATAACTTGGGGCTTTGGCCACCTCTGCTCTCTGAAACAGGCGTCCGACTACGTTTCTGCGTATAAAAGATGGTCGTCGATACCTCTGCCGTATATCCCGAAGGAATACGAGATAATGCTTCGCACAAGCTCGAATTCAAGCTGGGATTCAAAGGTAGAAAAGCAATTCAATATAGTCAAAGATCTTTTCGAAAAAAGCGATCTAATAATCAATGCAACCGACTTTGATCGAGAGGGCGAGGTTATATTTGCCTATATCTACGAGCTTTCGGGTGTTAATAAACCCGTCAAGCGTGCCTGCTTCACGTCACAGACCAAAGAGGGAATAATCGAAGGTTTTACAAAGAATATAAAAGAAGGCGCCGAGATGAAGCCTACCGAATACGCAGGCCGTATGCGCGGTATTGCCGATTGGGTGGTCGGTGCAAATCTGACGGTTGCAATGACGCTTAAAAACCCCGGCGCAGGCGTTATGAGTATAGGCCGTGTCCAAACTCCAACGCTCAATATGCTTGTCGAACGTGAAATTGCCGTAACCGAGTTTAAAAAGAGCCCCTATTGGGCAATCGAAGCGGAATTCACCAACGATAAAAACGAAACCTTCAAAGCAAAGCACAGCGTTGAAAAGATAAAGGAAAAAGAAAAGGCGGAAGAACTGTTTGCAAAGATAAACGGCAAAAAGGGAACGGTCAAGGACGTAAAGAAAAAGAAGGTCAAAAAAGAACCGCCGTTGCTGTATAGCCTTTCTGCTTTGCAAATGGACGCAAACTCAAAATTCGGCTATACTCTCGATAAAACTCTTGAAATAGTCCAAAAGCTTTATGACGACGGATTTACAACCTATCCCCGAACCAATTCTCAATATCTCACAGAGGATATGGAGCCTACCGTTAATAACGTCTTGGACAAGCTTTCAACGGTTTCGATATATCAAAAATTAATAAACGGAAGACCCCGCACGTTTGACAGAAAACACTATTTTGATAATAAAAAGGTCGAATCGCACTTTGCGATAATACCTACGGGTAATATACCAAAGGGGCTGCCTGACGAGCATAAAAAGGTATATGACCTGATATGCCGTTCGGTGATTAAAATGCTTTACGGCCCCGCAACGCTCGAACAAACAAAGGTAACTATTGACGTTGAGGGCGAAACCTTCAAGGCAAGCGGTTCTATAATTGCAGAGGCAGGCTGGATGATCGTCGGTGACGCATCAAAGACCGAGATCTTGCCCAACCTTTCCGTCGGAGAAATCCTCAACGGAGAATATAAGCTTTGCGATAAGATGACAGAACCGCCGAAGAGA
>JAFVXP010000049.1 GCA_017501055.1 Clostridia bacterium
ACTATCGATTCGGTACGGGTATCTATGCTCGAGGTCGCCTCGTCAAGAATCATAACGGGCGGATCTGCAACGGCGGCACGTGCTATTGCAAGAAGCTGCCGCTGACCCTGCGAAAGTCCGCTTCCGTCGCCCGAAAGAAGGGTGTTATAGCCCTCGGGGAGAAGCTTTATGAAGGAATCGGCATTGGCGAGCTTTGCCGCCGCAATACATTCCTCGTCTGTCGCATCAAGTCTGCCGTAGCGGATATTCTCCATAACCGTACCTGTGAAAAGGTGGGTATCCTGAAGAACCATACCAAGCGAACGGCGAAGGTCGGACTTCTTTATCTTGTTGATATTTATGCCGTCATAGCGAATCTTGCCGTCGGCAATGTCGTAGAAACGGTTGATAAGGTTTGTTATGGTCGTCTTGCCTGCACCCGTTGCGCCGACGAAAGCAACCTTCTGGCCGGGCTCTGCATAGAGTGTTACGTCGTGCAAGACCGTTTTTTCGGGAGTATACCCAAAATCGACCTCAAACATACGCACGTCACCGCAAAGCTTGGTATACGTCAAGGTTCCGTCGCCGTGCGGATGCTTCCAAGCCCAAAGACCTGTTCTTTCTTCGGTTTCGGTAAGATTTCCGTCAATATATTTTGCGTTGACGAGGGTGACGTAGCCTTCGTCTTCCTCGGGAATCTCGTCCATAAGCTCGAAAATACGTTTTGCGCCTGCAAGCGCCATAACAACGGCGTTTATCTGCTGTGAGACCTGATTTATCGGGTTTGTAAAGCTCTTTGAAAGCTGTAAGAATGCGATAACACCGCCTGCTGTAAGCGTATCTGTGGTGATTGCAAGAATACCGCCGAGCATGGCAATGAGGATATACTGCAAATGTCCCAGGTTGTTTGTAACGGGACCGAGGATATTTGCAAATATGTTTGCTCTTTTTGCATTTTCGCAAAGCTCGTTATTAAGCGTATTGAAGTCCTCTTTGGTCTTTTCTTCACGGCAGAAGACCTGAACGACCTTCTGTCCGTTGACCATTTCCTCGATATAGCCGTTTAGCGCACCGACCGACCTTTGCTGGCGGACGAAATAGTGTCCGCTCTTTCCGCCGATCTTCTTGACGACAAACATCGTTGCGAACGCTGTTAGAAGAACGAATGCTGTCAGATATACGTTTGTCGTAAGCATCGCAACGAATACCGCAACGACGGTGAAAAGCGAGGAAGCGACCGAGGGTATGCTCTGCGAGATCATCATACGGAGAGTGTCCGTATCGTTGGTGTATCGGCTCATCGTATCGCCGAAGGAATGGGTATCGAAATACTTGACGGGGAGCGTTTGCATCTTTGCAAACATCGTGTCACGAAGGTTTTTGAGAACCGATTGCGACACCGTGACCATAATTCTGTTATAAAGATAGGTCGATATCGCACCGAGCGCATAAACTATGCCGACAATTACAATTTCTCTTAAAAGTCCGTCAAAGCTCGGATCATTGTCAAGCATAAGAGGTTTTATATAATCGTCAACAAGGGTCTCGAGGAATTTAGAACCGTAAACGCCTGCAAGCGAGCTTATCATAATGCCGATAAATACGAAAGCAAGGAGCCATTTATATTCGAAAAGATATGAAAGGACACGCTTTACGGTTTTCATATCCGCTTTTTGTCCCGGAAGGCGCACGCCTTTCATCGGGCGAAGGGGTTCTTGTCTTTTAGGCTCGCTCATTGTTCGTCGTCCCCCTTCATCTGAGAATCATAAACTTCTCTGTATATAGTATTTGTTTCCAAAAGCTCGTTATGAGTGCCTATACCGTTAATTTCTCCGTTATCAAGCACTATTATTCTGTCGCAATCACGCACGGAGGAGATTCTCTGCGCAATAATTATCTTCGTCGTTTCGGAAATACGCTTTGATAACGTTTCACGAAGCATTGCGTCGGTCTTTGTATCGACAGCCGAGGTGGAATCGTCGAGAATAAGTATCTTCGGCTTTTTCAAAAGCGCACGTGCAATACAAAGTCTTTGCTTCTGACCGCCGGAAACGTTCGTACCGCCCTGCTCGATATAGGTATCGTAACCGTCGGGGAAGCTTAAAACAAATTCATCTGCGCAGGAAGCGATACAAGCCTCTTTAATTTCCTCGTCGGTTGCGTTTTCGTTGCCCCAACGGAGGTTATCCTTTATAGTACCCGAGAAAAGAACGTTTTTCTGAAGCACCATAGCAACCGAGTCACGCAAGGTATGTATATCATAATCACGAACGTCTTTTCCGCCGACCGAAACACTTCCGTCAACAACGTCGTAAAGACGGGGAATTAGCTGAACGAGGGTGGATTTTGAACTGCCCGTTCCGCCGATAATACCTATCGTTTCGCCCGATTTGATAGAAAAGTTTGCGTTCTTAAGACAAAGCTTGCCTTCGTGATAACCGAAATTAACGTTCTTGAATTCAATACTGCCGTCCTTGACCTCGGTAACAGGCTCTTCGGGGTTTCTGATAGTGCTTTCCTCGTCAAGAACCTCGCAAACACGTTCTGCTGATGCACGTGACATTATGATGGTGACGAAGATCATCGAAAGCATCATAAGGCTTGACAATATCTGCATTGTGTAATTAAGCATTGCGGTAAGGTCGCCGGGGGACATTTCGCTGCCGCCCGAAAGGATAATAAGCCTTGCGCCGAACCAGCAGAGCAACAGTATAGAAACGTATATCGTCATCTGCATCAACGGCATATTGAAGGCGATCATTTTTTCCGCACGTACGGAATCGGTTGCAATCTGGTCGGAGACGCCGTTGAACTTCTTGATCTCCTCGTCCTCACGGACAAAAGCCTTTACGACCCTGATTCCGCGCAGATTTTCCTGCACGACACGGTTAAGACGGTCGTATTTCTTGAACATACTCTTGAATATCGGGTGGACCTTCGTCATAATAAGCGTCAGACCCGTAACAAGAACGGGGACTGCACCGAGGAATATGAGCGAAAGCTTTGGGTTCATTCTGAACGCCATAACCAACGAGAATATCAGCATTGCAGGGCTTCTGACAGCAACACGGATTATCATATGGAAGGATTCCTGAAGGCGGTTTACGTCGGTCGTCATTCTTGTAACAAGGCTCGACGACGAGAATTTATCGATATTCTTGAACGAAAAGTGCGAAATACGTTCAAAAAGGCTTTTTCTCAAATTCTTTGCAAAGCCCGTTGCCGCAATAGCCGCATATCTGCCTGCCGCCGCACCGAAGAACAGCGATATAATACAACAAACGGCGATAGCAATACCGATATAGAAAATATACCGTAAATCACCCTCGCCGTTGTTGCCGTCGATTCCGTTATCTATCAACAATGCGAGAAGCGTGGGGATTATGACCTCCATCAAAACCTCGCCCATAATTAATATCGGCGAGAGTATCGATGCTTTATAATACCCTTTAATATTTTTCGAAAGTTTCTTTAACATAGTGCATCTCCTAAATGTTTCCAAGAAAGATTTTTGCACATTAATTAAACTTTGTCAATACTATTTACCGCATTGTTTTGTAAAATATTTTAAAGTTTTTATCAAATATCTGCGCCAAGCGCCTTTAACGCATTTTTAATGTCGTTCAATGCCGAATTTGTGTCCTGCGAATAGGTCAATTCCACAACGGCGGCCTCGTTTTCGGTACGTACCGTCATTGTCGGGTTGACAGAAAGGAATTCCACAAAGCCGTTTTCGTCGGAAGTATATTCCTCCTTCGAATATACCTCGTGACCGCTTCTTGCAGAGCCAAGCTCAAGCTGGACCGAATAAACACCGTCCAGCGCCGTGCTTCCGACGGGGAGCGTTCTTTCGAGATATACCCTTTTCAATATCCTTTCACGGGTTTTGTCGCCGAGATTGGAAACAAACACCGTTTCGTCTGTATCGGGATAATAAAGCTCGTTTTTATAAGAAGCATAGGCCGCTCCGTCTTTTAACACCGAAAGAGTATAAGCCTTCCCTGCCTTGAGCACTGCCCCTTGGCTTTCTCCGTTTTCGTCGAGCAAGGCAAGGTCTAAAATTATTTTCACCGAAGCATTTTCCGAGCTTCCGTATACGTAGACCGTGCCGTCGGGGTTGGGTATTACGGTAAGTCCGTTTATGGTTTGACTTTTCTTTAACGGCGGAAGAAGATTCTTGCCAAATACGGAACAAGCAATATTCCCGGATTCTATCATAGGTGTATAGGGACTTGCAACCGAGCCGACTTCAAGCTGGGGCTTGATTATAAAATCGTTAAGCTCCAAACCGTTTGAAAGTCTTATCGAAAGCATACCTATCTCACTTTCGCTCTTGAAGGTATACGTCTTGTTTACCGTATCGGGTGTTACCGTACAAAGCGGAGTTCCTGTTTTGCCGTAAGCAACAACACGTATAGCATCACCGCCGAAAACGTAGGGGTTGTTCATCGAAAAGGTATACGTATCCGCAGGGAGCGATAACGGTATTGTGAAAGACGTATCTGCGCTTGCCGTACCGCTTATAACGATCTTTCCGTCACCGAACACCGTAAATAACACCCCGTTAACGGTTTTTGTCGGCATGATCGGAAGAAGGTTTTTACTTTTGATATTGCCTTTGATTTTCTGAATCTCGGGAATCATATCGTCAATTCTGACAACACTGCCCAAAACCGTCTTTTTAACGGCGTTTGCAGGAATACCGTTTGCGCTTAGATCTTCCGCAAGCTTCTTTGAAAAATCCTCTTCACTTCCCGTAAAACCGCCTTCAACGGCGTATTGATATGCAGTCTTGCCGTCAAAAGTACCGCTTTCCTTGGCATCGGAAAGTGCATTTTCGATAAGCAAGGGAATCGTTTTTGCGGTATTGTCCTCTATACCGTTTGCAGGTACGGCGGAGGACATATTTTCAATAAAGAAAATCTCTGTCGAGCAGGTCTTTGCAATACCGTTTTCGAAAAGGGTGCAGTTTACGTCGCAAACAATTCTTCCCGAAACCGAAAGAGCTCCTTCCGTGAATTCAAAAAGATATTCATATTCGCTCAAACGTGCTCCGACAAGATCGAATATTGTCGAATCGGGCTTTGTACCTCTTAAAACAACGACCGATTCTTCGGGAATCTCCTTCCCAAGCCGTACCGTGAGGGCACGGGTTAGATTGTCAAACTGCTTTGAAGAAACGCTTTTAGGTGTCTTCGATGCGTTTATATCAAATGACAGATTGATCTTTGCGTTTGTTTTCATAGAACCTCCAAAATTTTTCCTGACGAGGTCGTTTTTATATTGACGAGGGTGGGTATGGCGGATACCCGTTATGATTCTATCTATATCCCTCTCTTTTTTCATCTCATGTTTGTCGCACGAAAATCCCAAAGAACGAATTGTATAAAATTTGTTAAAACAATGTCCCCTGCCTTGATTTTGGAGCAAGAAGCGATTATAATTATTGAAAACGAAACGGAGGTAATAAAGTGACCGGAACTCTGCCCGAACCGCTTTTAACGTTCGCAGGCTATAAAGGCTCGATACAAAACTGTTCTGCGCTTACAGTTAAGGAATATATCAACGATATCGTCCTCTTTTTCCGTTATATAACAGTTATACGCAGAGGCGAAAATCCCCAAAAGGTCGATATGAAAGAGGTTAACGTTGCCTCTCTCGATTACGACCTCGTTGCATCGGTAAAGACCGAGGAGGTATATGCCTTTATGCTCTATCTTGCCTCGGTGCGTGGAAACGGTGTTCGTATCCGTGCAAGAAGGCTTTCTGCGCTTAAAGCGTTTTATAAATACCATACGGTAAAATCACGGCGCATTTCCGAAAATCCCGTTAAGGATATCGACAGTCCGACCGTTAAACCGGCCCTGCCGAAATATCTTTCGCTTGAAGAAAGCATACGTCTTTTGGAAAGCGTCCCCCGTGATTGCCCAAACTTCGAGCGTGATTATTGTATTCTAACCCTCTTTTTGAATTGCGGTATGCGTCTTTCGGAGCTTGTGGGCATTGACCTTGCGCATATCGAGCACGATTTGTCAAAGCTCGTTGTTACGGGTAAGGGCGACAAAATGCGTATCGTATACCTTAATTCCGCCTGCCAAAGCGCATTGTCGGATTATCTTGCCGTGCGTCAAAGTAAGGCAACGCAATACGGTCAGCCGATAATCGACAAAAATGCTCTCTTTTTAAGCTCACGCCGAACGAGAATTTCAAACCAAATGGTGCAAACCTTGGTATATCGCTATCTCGACGCAGCAGGTCTCGGCGGACGTGGCCTTTCGGTACATAAATTACGCCACACGGCGGCAACTCTGCTTTATAACGAGGGAGAGGTTGACGTTTTGACCCTGCAAAACATACTCGGCCACGAACAGCTTACAACAACACAGATATACACCCACCTTTCCGACAAAAAACTGGAGGAGGCAGCACAGGCAAATCCGCTTGCAAAGATAAAAAAATAATGTTAGAAACAAAAATTTCCGTCAAAAGCTATGACGTTTTCCCGAACAGCACCTTAAAGCCTTCTGCGTTGCAGCACTATATGCAACAGCTTGCACGTGAGGATTGCGACGAAATGGCTTGCACCTACCAAATGATGCGTGACGTTAATATGGTCTTTGTTTTAACAAAGCTTGGTATAAACATCAAGAAACCCGTCTATGCTTATGACGAGCTTACCGTTCGCACCTATAACAACAAGGTCAGCGGTGTTTCCTTCGAACGTGAGTTTGAATTCTACCGTGACGGTGAGGAAATAATCCACGCAACGACACAATGGGTCGTCGTTAAATACGACAACCGACAGATAGTCCGTCCCCGTGATTTTCCCTTCCCGATAGGAGAGGCAAACATCGATTGCGACACTATCGAGCTTCCCCGCTTGGTTAAATGCGAGAATAAAGAGCTTTTGGGTGAACGCACCGTGCGTCTTTCCGACCTTGACGAAAACGACCACCTTAATAACTGTGTCTATTCGGATATTGCGCTTGATTTTCTTCCCTTTGACAGAAAAGAGGATTTCGTATCGGGCGTTCGGATAATCTTCCGTCACGAAGCGGTCATAAACGACAAGCTTCTTGTTTTTGTCGGCAAAACAGAGAAAGGTTTTGCCGTTTTTGCCGATAATTCAACAAAAGAATCGGCTTGCTTCGAGGCAGAATATATCTTGGGTAAAATTGATTGTTGATTTTTTACCCCGCCTGTTGTATAATCCGTAAGTGAATCAAACATCGCCGTGCAAAACAACAAAACACACACCCTGTCATTCCGAGCAGTCAAGTCAGTATAACTGTCATTCCGAGCAAACAAGTCAGTATAACCTGTCATTCCGAGTGACATCGGGGTCCCCGCAAAACCGTGTGTTTTGTGGGGAGATATAACGAGGAATCTCACCCAGGAGAAGGTAAAGTTGATTTAACATAAATAAAACAAACAACTAATTGAGATTCTTCACTTCGTTCAGAATGACACCCCCCTGTCATTCCGAGCTTGCGAGGAATCTCACATAGTATAACGAGAAAGTTAATTGTCAAAAGACATAAGAAACAACAAATTGAGATTCTTCACAGATCGGAAGAGCGTCAGCATGGTTGAGAGTGGCGTCGAGGATAGGATAGTCCGCCACCGCTCGGGCGGCACGCACACGCCTAAGCTAGCC
>JAFVXP010000050.1 GCA_017501055.1 Clostridia bacterium
AATCTATCGCCTGTGCGGTGGCTTCGGGCATTTTATAATATCCCTTCATAATATTAAAGCCACGTGCGACAAATTCACCGCTTTCACCGTCGGGAAGTTCATCGCCGGTTTCGGGGTCGATAATCTTACATTCGATGCCGGGGACTGCACTGCCTACGGTTTCAACACGATGGTCAAGGTCTTCGTTAACCTCGCCCATAGTGCAGCCGGGAGAAGCCTCGGTCTGTCCGTACACCGAAATTATCTCTCGCATATTCATTTCTACGGATGCACGGCGCATTAGGTCTGCGGGGCAGTTTGCGCCTGCCATAATACCCGTTCTCATATACGAAAAGTCGGTCTTTGCAAAATCGGGGTGACCGAACATTGCAATAAACATCGTAGGAACACCGTTGAAGCAGGTTATGCGCTCGTCATTTACGCAAGCAAGCGAAGATTTCGGGGAAAAATACGGTATCGGGCAGAGAGTTCCGCCGTGTGTCATCATCGAAGTCATCGAAAGCACCATGCCGAAGCAATGGAACATCGGAACCTGAATCATCATACGGTCGGCAGTGGACAAGTCCATTCTGTCACCGATAGTCTTGCCGTTGTTGACGATATTGCGGTGGGTGAGCATAACGCCCTTCGGGAATCCTGTTGTACCCGAAGTATACTGCATATTACATACGTCGTCGGGTTTTACGAGAGAAGCACGTCTGCGAACCTCATCACGGGGAACAAGAGAGGAACGGGAAAGCATTTGTTCCCAAGTAAGACAACCGTCCATTTCGAAGCCGACGGTTACCACGTTACGAAGGAAGGGTAGATTTTTGGAATACAGCGGCTTCCCTGCCTCGAGATTTTTAAGCTCGGGGCAAAGCTCTTCGATGATCGCTTTATAGTTTATGTCCTTGCAATATTCGATCATTACAAGGGTATGAGTATCCGATTGTTTTAACAGATATTCGATTTCGTGAATCTTATATGCGGTATTTACCGTAACCAAAACCGCACCGATCTTTGTCGTTGCCCAGAAGGTTATAAACCACTGCGGAACGTTCGTCGCCCATACAGCAACGTGATCGCCTGCCTTTACACCGAGCGAGATCAACGCTGCGGCACATTCGTCAACGTCACGTCGGAACTGCTCATAGGTTCTTGTGTAGTCCAAGGTGGGATATTTGAAAGCGTATTGGTCGGGATAGGTTTCTGCCATTGTATCGAGCACGTCGGAAAAGGTTGCTTCGATAACGTCATACTTTTTCCAAACGAACGTACCCGTCTTATCACGGTTATAATATGAACGGTCGAAGGATTTTTTCTCACGGTTGAGAGCAGAAATATAGTTTGTAAAATGGGTCAATACAATATCGGCATCGCTTATCTCTTCGTTCCAAGCGGCACAGATAAAGCCCTCGTAATTCAAGGAGGAAAGTGCACGAAGAAGCTTTTGAACGTCCAGATCCCCTTCGCCTATCAAAACGGTTCTGCCGTCCTTCATATCGCCGAGACGCACGTATTTGATATATGCACCCAGGTTTTTGATGGTGATTTCGGCAGTTTCGCCTGCGCCGAAATAGGTTCCTCTTACATTCCAGGAAGCACCTATTGCCGCAGATGCAAAATGGTTGATGATTTCGATCACGTTTTGGGTGTTTTCAAGATAGCCGACCGTTTCAAACAAGATCATAACGTCGCTTGCTTCTGCACGTTTTACGGCAGGGAGCATTTTTTGGTCTAATACATCGAACGAGACCTTTTCTTCGGCTCTGACGATTATGTTCTCAATACCCGAATTCGCCGCCATCTCGACATATTTATCTATAAGCTCGGCTGTTGTCGCTTCGTTTTCGATAGGTTCGGGCATACGGAGCGCCGAAACGGAAAGATTGCGGTTTACAAGCTTTCTTTTGGAATCGGCAATACGGTCGTGTCTTAAAATACTGTCATGGTGATTTTTACGTTCCTTGACAGCATCATATATCTCAAAACCTTCAAAGCCGTAATCGTAGGCATATCGACAAGTATCAAGGAAAGAAGACCGAACGACGTTTTTTGTCGAAAATACGATTTTCATTTTATGCCTCCTCAAATACTATCTTGTTCAATGCGTTTATATATGCTCTGATACTTGCGGCAACTATATCTGTTGAAGTACCGTTGCCGGAATATAGCTTTCCGTTATTACGGAGTCTTACGAGTGCAGAACCCAACGCTTCCTTTCCTTCCGTTACGGACTGTACCTGGAAATCGTCAAGCTCGTAATGGTGTCCGATGCATTGTTCTATCGCACGGAAGGCGGAATCGATAGGTCCGTCGCCGTTGCTTACGCCGCAGATGATTTCATCGTTACGCTTCAACGTAACCTGCGACATAGAGCTTGAAACGTTACTGCTTGTAGTCGTATAGGTTTCGAAATGATAGGTCGAGGGTGCCTGCATAGCCGAGCTTGCGATTACCGCCTCCAATTCCTTGGAGCCGACTGCACCTTTCTTTTCGCAAACCTGCTTTACAGCTCTATATACGTTTCCTATATCGGAATCCGAAAGGTCATATCCCAACACCGATGCCGCTTGGGCAATTTGTCCCATCGAACAATCGGAATCGAGCAAGATCTTTTTCTTGTCGCTGATTTGGTTATCTGCGTTATAAGTATCACGGCTTATATTTGCCACAATTTCATCGATGCTTGCGTGGATCTTGGTATTATTCAAATTGATTTCGGAATCTATCTGTTTACCGCAAGCGCTTACGGCATCGGAAAGCTCACCCGTTAAAAGAGTATCCTTACCGACCATAGCGCATTTCAAGCCGTCGGCACCGTTCTTAATTGCAGAAAATGCAGAAGCTACCGCCATATTTATACGGTCGGAAACCTGAACGTAAACGGGAACGGTTACGGCAGATTTAACCTTTGCAACCAGCATTGCAATATCGTCGGGAGTTGATGCACCTGCGTCATCGCAGACCGTAACCACAGAAGCTCCGTTTGCTTCGGCTTCTTTTACGGCAGAAACAAGAAAATCCTCGTCAGCTCTCGTTGCATCAAGTGCAGAAAATTCAACGTCGTCACAAACAGCCTTTGCCGCTTTAACAAGCTCTGCGATCTTTTCAAGCATTTTTGCCTGCTTTACGTGATAGGTATATTCCATCTGAATGGTGGATACAGGCAATTCAACCTGAAGGCGAGGTTTTTTAGCATCCTTTACACATTCCCATGCATTTTCAACGTCTTCGCATTTAAAGCCGACGGGAATGGCAAGTGTTGCATTTTGCACGTTTTGCGCAATCGTTTTATAAATTATAGTATCTTCACGGAGTGATCTTACGGGGGGCAATTCTATAGTATCCACACCGATAGAATCCGCACAGTTGGCAATAGCCGCTTTTTCACGGAAAAGCAAGGAAACGGCTCTATCCTCCGAAAGCTTTTTGAGAGTAATGTCAGTAACGTTGATTCTTTTCATTTTATAAACTCCTTTAGCGATAAAAAATTCGATTCTTCCAACAAAAAAACGCTCTCATCTCTTTGTTGGTTCAAAGAGACGAAAACGTCGAAGGTTTCCGCGGTACCGCTCTTTTTCATCCTTTTGGGATGCACTTTAGATGCCGATACATCTTAACTCTGTTACGGGAGTTCCCGTTTGCCGCTAATATAGGTTCACGGCAACCGCTCTGCGGTGAGTTCAACAAAAACCTTCAAATGTCTCGCACCGACCGACATCTCTCTGAACGAAAAATTTTTGAATACTATTCCGCTTCACTGCGTTTGAACAAAAGCAAGTATAACACTTTACAACGATAAAGTCAATAGTTTTTTTGAATTTTTCTCTTTATCCGAACAACCTGCAATGTTTTTTGTTTTCCAAAAATTACCTACTATATTTTTTGGTGTTTTGCGAAAGATATTGTCGAGGAAAGAAACCTCATTAAAACGTTAAAATCTAAAAAGGAGATTTTCAAAATGGCTAGAAACAAGATTTCGGTTCCTGAAGCTAAGGAAGCTATGAACAAGTTCAAGATGGAAGCCGCTAACGAAGTTGGCGTAAACCTCAAGAACGGTTACAACGGCGACCTTACTTCCAAGCAGGCCGGCAGCATCGGCGGTCAGATGGTTAAAAAGATGATCGAAGACGCAGAAAAGAACATGAAATAAACGGATCATTCCGAATGAAAAAGAGGTTCTCAACAGAGAGCCTCTTGTTCTTTTTATTTTTTCACGAGAACAACCCTTCAGTCAAAACCTACGGTTTTGACAGCTCCCCTTACACAGGGGAGCCAATGGCGTATACTCAAAATATATGAAACAACAAAACTAAACGATTTGAAAATTCTCACACACTAAGAAGCCGACAGATTGTCGGCTTTTGTATGGATTTATTTTCTCTTTTTACGTTTGAATTTCGAGCAGGTTTCTTTGAGTGTTGTACGGGGTTCTTTTTCGGGGATCGGTGTTAGTGTGCCGTTCTCAACATCGACACCGCCGGCGGAAAGATAGTCGTCACTGGGGATTGGGAGTGATTTCGAAGCAAGGCTTCGTTCGACGAAAATGCGGATAGTATAGAACAGCACCGCAATGAGAGGAACGGAGAATATCATTCCCGCAAGACCGAACACACCGCCGAAAAGGAGAAGTGCAAAAGTTACCCAGAATTTTGAAACGCCCGTTTTATCTTCCATTATCATCGGTTCGATTATATTACCCTCTATCTGTTGAAGAACGACGAGGAATATACCGTAAATGATACCGTCACGAACGTCGGTGAGAAGGATTATAAACACCGTTGGTATACCGCCGATGAAGGGGCCGAAAAACGGAATTACATTTGTTATTGCAATTATTCCTGCAGAAAGGAGTGCATAAGGGATTCCTGCGATAGACATAAACGCAAAAGTGACTATACCTACTATCGTTGAAGTTAATATCTTGCCCGAAATGAATTTCCCGAAAACGTCGTTGCCATAGCGAGCGATATTGAGAATATCGTTTGCGCTTTTGGGATTAAAAATCGCAAATATAAGTTTTTTGCTTTGGGCAATAAACTTATTCTTCTCTAAAAGCGCATAGACAAAAACGACAAGCGATATCAGAAAATCGAAAAGGAAGGAAACGATAGAGATTACACCTTCGACAAGACTTGATACGGCAGCACTGAATTCACCGCCTATCCAAGAAGTCAATGCATCTACTACCGAATCGAGCGATTGGCTGATATTATGCCAGAAAACACTTTCTGTATCGTTAATTTCGGAAACGTATGCAACGACCTTTTGGAAAAGAGAAGGCGCAATATCGATGAGTTTTGTAAGGCTATCAAGAAATTCGGGGATTATCAAAAACAGCAAGAGTGCTATGAACAACAAAAGACATATTAACGATATTATAACCGCACTTACTTTTGAAAAGTTCTCTATCGATTCTCTTGAAAGTCGTTTAGCTTTCTTGAAGATGCTGAGAAAGAACTTTTCTATCATAACGTACAGCGGATTGATTATATATGCCAATATCACGCCGACGAAAACGGGTGAAAGCAGTTCTATTATCTTATCGAAAACGTTTTTTATCGTTGAGAATTGGGAGATAAGCAATATTGACGCAATTACAGCCGCAAAAATCAATACCGTTCTGACAGTTACGCTTGAATTATTCTTTGTATTCTTCGGTTCTTGATTATTCATCACTTACCTCCGTATTATTTAGAATTTTTTGTTATCCTTCAATGCAACGATACTGTTGAACACCCTTGTGTCCTTTGTATCCTTGCAATAATAGCCCTTACGGACAAATTGGAACTTCTCGCCTGCTTCGGCATCCAAGAGAGAACGTTCGATCTTGACGTTTTTCAATTCTACCTTGGATTCGGGATTGAGATATTCGCCGTATTTGGAAGATTCGACAGCGTTCATATCTGCCTCCGTGAAGAGGTGGTCATAAACCATAACGTCGGTTTCTGCACAGTCTTTTGCGGAAAGCCAATGGATCGTTCCCTTGATCTTTCTTCCGTCTGCGGGCATACCGTTGCCGGTTTCAAGATCTGCGGTACAGAGAACTTCGGTCACGTTGCCTTCGGCATCGGTCAAAATCTCGTCGCAACGAACGATATAACCGCCCATAAGACGAACTTCCCCGCCCTTCTTCATACGGAAGAACTTGGGAGGAGGATCGAGAGCAACGTCTTCACGTTCAACATAAAGTTCACGGGTGAAGGGCAATTTTCTTGTTCCTGCGTCTTCGGCATTGGGGTTATTCGATACCTCGAAATATTCAACCTTGTCCTCGGGATAGTTGGTTACGGTTACCTTTACGGGATCGAAAACAGCAACACGACGGAGTGCGGTCTTATTAAGGTCTTCACGCACGCAATGCTCCAAAAGCGCAATATCGACAAGGCTGTTATTCTTTGCAACGCCGACACGGTCGATAAAATCAAGGATTGCGTTTGCAGTATAGCCTCTTCTTCTTAAACCGCAAAGTGTCGGCATACGGGGGTCGTCCCAGCCGTCGACAAGATTATTTTCGACAAGCGAACGCAAGAAGCGTTTGCTCATTACGGTATTTGTTACGTTAAGACGTGCAAATTCGATCTGACGGGGTTTTGAGGGAACGTCGCAATGCTCGATGACCCAATTATACAAGGGACGGTGGTCTTCGTATTCGAGAGAGCAGAGAGAATGGGTTATGCCCTCGAGAGCATCCTGAATGGGGTGTGCAAAATCGTACATCGGGAAGATGCACCATTTTTTGCCCTGACGGTGATGGTCGATATAGCGGATACGGTACAATACGGGGTCACGCATATTGAAGTTACCCGATGCAAGGTCTATCTTTGCACGGAGAGTGTATTTTCCTTCGGGGAATTCGCCTGCACGCATACGGCGGAAAAGATCGAGGCTTTCTTCCGCAGGACGGTCACGGTAGGGAGAAACGGCAGGACGGTTAAGGTCCCCTCTGTATTCGCTGAACTGTTCGGGAGAAAGCTCGCAAACGTAGGCGTCACCGTTTATGATAAGCTGTTCGGCAAGCTTATAAGTTTCTTCGAAATAATCCGAGCCGTAGAAGAATCTATCGTCCCAATCGAAGCCGAGCCAATGTATATCTTCTTTTATTGCATCTACAAATTCGGTATCTTCCTTTGCGGGGTTTGTATCGTCCATACGGAGATTACACATACCGTTATAGCGGACAGCGGTTGAAAAGTCGATAACGAGGGCCTTACAGTGGCCGATATGAAGATATCCGTTGGGTTCGGGCGGAAAACGTGTGTGAACCTTAAGACCGGGGTTTGCGGCTAAATCATTATCGATAATTTCGTGTATGAAATTGGTTGATTCCATAAATTAAATCTCCTTTGTCACTCTTGCGAGAACACGGTCTTTGCCGAGTATCTGCATTACTTCATAAAGGTCGGGCGAGTTCATTCTTCCCGTTACTGCAACACGGAGGAACATACTTACGTCGGCAACCGAGCCTTTGAAAGCAGCAGGGTCCTGTTTATAAAGCTTCATATCGGGGCAGAAGCCGTTATTGTTTGCGATCTCTTTGATATTTGCAAACCAATCGTTTTGTTCGGCATTTTCGTCATAGCTTTCTTTGAATGCAGACAAAACTGCGGAAACGTCGGATTTATCAAAGTTTTCGGGAATCGTATCGACTCTTTGGAAAAGGTTATCATAGAAGAAGGAAACGTAGTTCTTAACCTTGCTCCAGAGAGCAATATCCTTACGGGGCTTTTTGCCGCCTCTGCCTATTGAAAGGATACGGACAGCGTAATCCTTATCCGATTTGAGGATATCTGCAAATTCGGCATCGTTCTCCTCTGCCCAGGAAAGAGTATATTCATAAACCTCTTCGGCGGTCATACGGGAGATTACGTTCTTTGAGATATCGTTTAGCTTGTCCAAATCGAAAAGCGAGCCCGAAACGCTCATCTTCTTTGTGGTGAACTTGAATTCCTCAATATCCGCATTGGGGTTTGCGATACGCCATTCCTCGAAGTTGGAATTGAGCAAGGTCATAAGATATTCTCTTACCGCTTCAACGGGATAGCCTTGAGAATGGTAATAGGTCAATGCCGCTTCGGGGTCTTTACGCTTGGAAATTTTACGCTTATTGCCGTTATCAAGCTTTAACACCTGTGCGGTATGGCAATATTTGGGCATCTTAAAGCCGAGAGCCTTGAAAAGCTGGATATGGAACGGAAGTGTGGAAAGCCAGCTTTCGTCACGGATAACGTGGGTGGTGCCCATAAGGTGATCGTCAACGGCGTGAGCGAAGTGGTACGTCGGGATACCGTCGCTTTTGAGGATTACGTGGTCAACGTCGTTTTCAGTAACGTCGATATCACCCTTTATCTGGTCGTTGAACTTAAGCTTGTTATTAATATTGCCCTCCGAACGGAAGCGGAGAACGAAGGAAGCGTTTTCGTTGAGCTTTTCCTGAATCTGTTCAAGGCTTGCATCACGCCAAACGGCAAATTCACCGTAATAACCGGGGGTGAGCTTTTCTGCTTCCTGTTTATTACGTATCGCTTCCAATTCCGCTTCGGTACAGAAGCAGGGATATGCCTTACCCTCACGGATAAGCTGTTTTGCGAAGGTTTGATATATTTCGGCTCTTTCGCTTTGACGGTAGGGTCCGTAAGCGCCGTTATCACCGTCGATAACCGCACCTTCATCGAAATTAACGCCGAACTTTTTGAGTGTTTCGATAATTATAGAAATACCGTTGGGAACGGTACGTTTTGCATCGGTATCCTCAATACGGAGATAGAAAACACCGCCCGACGTATGCGCCAAGCGTTCATCGGTGAATGCGCCGTAAAGGTTGCCTATATGAAGAAATCCTGTGGGGCTGGGTGCAAAACGGGTTACCTTTGCTCCTTCGGGAAGTTCTCTTTTGGGATAGCGTGCTTCGATATCCGCAGGAAGAGTTTTTACGTTGGGATACAGAAGCTCTGCAAGAAGGTTATTGTCCATAAAATATCCTCCGAAATTACTATATATACAATATCAAGATATTATATTATAACAAGAGATTTTTGTCAAGAGATTTAAGGTATAGCCGAAAACAACTCTTTTCGGCTATAGTAAATAATTTACAAATTGATTGTTGACACTTTTTTTTGTTTATGATAATATAAAGGCAATAAAAGGGAGTAGCAGTGCGGTTTTACGCACCCGTTCGTTTCGACAGCTCGGCATTTTTGCCCGGAACGGCGTTTTATTGCAAGACTTTTGTGGCTTTGGTCATAATTGCGCTTGCTTATTTTTTTATACTGCTTCCCAAAAGAAAAGAGGTTTGTAATGAAACACTATTTAGAAAGCATCGAGCAGGTTTATGAAGCCCTTCGTTCGTCAAGCAAGGGTCTTACCTCTGCCGAAGCGCAGGAACGCTTTGAGCGTGACGGTGCGAACAAATTGGCAGAACCGCCCCATATTCCGCTTTGGAAGAAGTTTTTGCTTCAGTTTACCGATCCGATGACCATTGTTCTCCTTGCGGCGGCGCTTATCAGCTTTATAACCGCACTTGTCGAGAATGAATCGCTTGCAGACGTATTTATTATCCTTTTTGTTGTTATCCTTAACGCAGTTTTGGGTGTTGTTCAGGAAAACAAAGCAGAAAAGGCTATTGATGCGCTGAAAGAGATGACGAAGGCGAAATGCAAGGTTTTGCGTGACGGCGAGCTTCATATTCTTACCAGCGAAGAGCTTGTTGTCGGCGACGTTATCCTTCTTGAAGCAGGCGACGCAGTTCCTGCAGACGCAAGACTTATTGAGGCTGTTTCTTTAAAAGCAGAAGAATCTGCTCTTACGGGTGAATCCGTACCGAGCGACAAGACCTTTATCACGCTTGAATCGAAAGACGGAGATATCCCTCTCGGCGACAGAAGCAATATGGTCTATACAGGTACGACCATCGTTTACGGCAGAGGCAAGGCTATTGTCGTTGCGACGGGTATGGATACCGAAATGGGCAAGATCGCAGAAGCTATTACCGATGCGGCAGAAGAAAAAACTCCCCTTCAGGTTAAGCTTGCACAGCTTAGCAAGATCCTCACCGTTGCGGTTCTCGGTATTTGTATTGTTATATTCGGTATAAATCTTATCTCCGCAGGCAGAATCAACGGAACGGTGCTTCTTGATACCTTTATGGTTGCCGTATCGCTTGCAGTTGCGGCAATACCCGAAGGCTTGAGCGCAGTCGTTACCATTGTGCTTTCTATGGGTGTTTCTAAGATGGCGACGCAAAACGCTATCATCAGAAAGCTTACCGCCGTTGAAACACTTGGCTGTACTCAGGTCATCTGCAGTGACAAAACAGGTACGCTGACACAGAACAAGATGACTGTTGTTGAGCATTACAGCGGTAATTTCGAGCTTCTTTGTTATTGTAATGCTCTTTGTAACGATGCCGAAATCGACAGCGAAGGCAACGTTACGGGTGAACCGACAGAAGCGGCTTTGCAACAATTTGCTTTAAACAACGGTTTTGACAGAAACAAGCTTAATCTTCAGCAGCCACGTGTTTCGGAAGCTCCTTTTGATTCATCAAGAAAAATGATGTCTACCCTTCATCTTGTAAACGAAAAGGTTTTCCAATACACGAAGGGTGCGCCCGACGTTATACTTTCGAGATGTACGAAATATATCTCCCCCGAGGACGGAAAGGTTTATGACCTTGACGACAATGCACGTGCAACGATCATGGCGCAGAACAAGGCATTTGCAGACAAGGCATTACGTGTTCTTGCGGCGGCATTCACGGTTCACACCTCCCTCCCCGAATTTAAGAACCCCGAGGATATTGAAAAAGAGCTTATCTTTATAGGTCTTTCGGGTATGATCGACCCCGTTCGTCCCGAGGTTGTCGATGCAGTTGACAGATGTAAAAACGCAGGTATCCGTCCCGTTATGATCACGGGGGACCATATCGACACAGCGGTTGCCATTGGCAAACAGCTTGGTATTATTGAGGACGAAAGTCAAGCTATTACGGGTTCCCAGCTTGATGACATTTCCGACGAGGAGCTTGAAGAACGCATTAAAGAATTTTCGGTTTATGCGAGAGTTCAGCCCGAGCACAAGGTTAGAATAGTTTCCGCTTGGAAAAAGCTTGGCTTCATAACCGCAATGACGGGTGACGGTGTTAACGATGCTCCTTCAATTAAGACGGCAGACATCGGTATTGGCATGGGTATTACCGGCACAGACGTTACGAAGGGTGTTGCCGATATGATTCTCGGCGACGACAACTTTGCAACCATCGTAAACGCTGTTGAAGAAGGCAGAAGAATTTATTCCAACGTCAGAAAGACGATTCAATTCCTTCTTTCTTCAAACCTCAGCGAGGTTTTAAGCGTATTTATCGCTTCCCTCTTTGGACTGACTGTATTTAAGCCTATTCACATTCTTTGGATCAATCTTATCACCGACAGCTTGCCTGCGCTTGGTCTTGGTACAGAGAAGGCAGAAGGCGACATTATGGTGCTTCCTCCCCGTGACAGCAAGGAAGGTATTTTTGCAAACGGGCTTGGTATTGACGTTATATGGCAGGGTGCTTGCATCTCTGCACTTACGCTTGCTTCCTTCTTCATTGGTAACGCTATTGAAAAGAACTTTGGTACGACAATGGCTTTCGTAACGATGTCTATGGCGGAAATTATCCATTCGTTCAACCTTCGTTCCCGTGAAAAGAGTGTATTTAAACTTCACTCACACAACAAGATTCTTTGGCTTACCATGGCGGCATCCTTCATTCTTACCGCTTTGGTTATATTCGTTCCCTTCCTAAGCGAGATGTTCTCCTTTAAGGAAATTGAGGTTTGGGAATATATTCTTGCACTCTTTATCGGTGCTTTGATATTGCCCATTTCCGAAGGTGTTAAATATATTAAGAGCAAAAAGCAATAGAAACAACAAATTACCCCAAGAAGTCTAACGGCTTCTCGGGGACTCCGACAACAAAAAATCCCTCGGTTGAGGGATTTTTTATTATGATATTTAGCAAAGTTCTTCCATTTCTTCGATAAGCTCGCCGAAGAGTTTGAGTGCCGCATTGACGGGTTCGGGAGAGGACATATCAACGCCTGCGATCTTGAGAAGAGAGATAGGATCGGTTGAAGAACCGCCGGAGAGGAACTTCTTATAGTCTGCGACAGCGCTTTCACCTTCTTCAAGAATACGTGATGCAATTGCAACTGCAGCAGAGAAGCCTGTTGCATATTGGAATACATAGTAATTATAGAAGAAGTGAGGGATTCTTGCCCATTCGAGTGCAATTCCGTCATCGGATACCATATCGGGACCGAAATAGAGCTTATTAAGCTCGTGGTATTTTGCAGAGAGTGCGTCTGCCGTTAAGGTCTGACCGCTTTCGCACATTCTGCCCATAGCAAGCTCGAATTCGGCAAACATAGTCTGACGGTATACGGTTCCCTTGAATTGGTCGAGGAAATGGTTGATAAGATATGCTCTTTCCTTCTTATCGGTGGTCTTGGAAAGAAGGTGGCGCATCAATAATATTTCGTTACAGGTCGAAGCAACCTCGGCAACGAAGATAACGTAATTGCTTGTCGAAACAGGCTGATATTCTGCGCTGTGATAGCTATGGAGTGCATGACCCATTTCGTGAGCAAGGGTAAACATACTGTCAAGGTTGTCCTTATGGTTAAGAAGAACGTAAGGGTGCGGCAAGCTGTTGCCCGAGGAATATGCACCGCCGCGTTTACCTTCGTTTTCATAAACGTCTATCCAACGGTTATTGAAGCCTTCCTTGAGAAGTTCTACATAATCGTCACCCAAAACAGCAAGCGCTTCGAGCACGGTCTCCTTTGCTTCTTCATAGGTTATTGTAGAAGCGGCATCGGCAACGATGGGAGTATAAACGTCGTACATATGAAGCTCGTCAACTCCCAAAAGCTTTTTTCGGAGTGCGACGTAACGGTACATTTTATCGAAGTTATTATGAACCGCTTCTATAAGGTTATGGTATACCTCAACGGGAACCTCGGTGCGGTCCAAAGATGCTTCTATCGTGCTGTTATACTTACGTGCCTTTGCGAAGAAAAGGAGCTGTTTGAACTGTGCATCAAGCGTTGAAGCAACGGTATTTTTGAATTCGCCCAATCTGTTATAATAGGTTTCGAAAACCTGCTTGCGGAAATCAACGTCTTCGCTTTCCAACATAGGAACAAACGAGCCGTTTGTCAAGGGGAGCTCATTTCCCTCTTTATCCTTCACGGGCGGGAACTTTAGATCTGCATTACGGAGAGTTGAACAGATATTATCGGGGCCGTCTGCCATTTCGCCTGCGGAAGCGAGGAGAAGCTCGCATTCGGGAGAAAGAACGTGTGCGGCACGGCGGCGGATCTGATACAGACTTCTTCTGTATTCTTCCAAAGCAGGCTCTTCTTTACAGAACGATTCAAGAGTTTCATCAGGTATTGCCATAATTTCGGGTGTTGCAAAGGAGGCTGCGCCCGAAACGGCAACGTAGGTGCTCATTGCTTTACCACGGAAGTCCTGATAGAAGCTGTTTGCGGTATCTTCATCGCCCTTACAGCTTGCGTATCCATAGAATTTGGAAAGACGTACCGAAACCTCGTCGTCAAGACGAAGGAAGGAAAGCAGAGTCGATGCGCTTTCGCCGAGCTTGCCTTTATATTCAATAATTTTTTCGGGGAAGGATTTTAATTCTTCGTATTCTTTAAGCCAAGCATCGTCGCTTGCGAACATATCGGCAAGGTTCCAGGTATTCTCAACGGGAACTTCGCTTCTTTTTAAAATTTTCTGTGCCATATTTTTCCTCCGTGAATATTTTTCTTTATTTTAGCACTTTTTTATTCGTTTGTAAAGTGGATAAAAGATTGATAATTTCTTTTATTGGTGATATAATCTAATAAAATTATTATCAAAGGAAACAATTATGATACACATAGTTCTTTACGAGCCCGAAATACCGCAAAACACGGGAAACATCTCACGTACCTGCGCTGTGACGGGTTGTCATCTTCATCTTATAGAGCCTCTCGGCTTTGAGCTTTCCGACCGCACGATACGCCGTGCAGGGCTTGATTATTGGCAATATCTTACCGTTTCGAGATACCCGAATTGGGACGACTTTATCTCTAAAAACGAGGGTGAATTTTATTTCTGCTCCACCAAGGGACAAAAGTGTCATTCCGAGGTTGAATATCCGAAGGACAAGGACATTTATTTAGTCTTTGGCAAGGAAAGCCACGGTCTGCCCGAACCGTTGCTTGAAGCAAATTACGAGCGTTGTATACGTATTCCTATGAGAGGATTTGTACGTTCGCTTAATCTTTCCAACGCTGTTGCTGTCGTTGCATACGAGGCATTACGTCAGCTTGGTTATCCCGACCTCACAGACGAAGGGCATTTAACGGGCAGACCTGACTGACATCACTTTCCGATACCGCATATATTGGTATTGGAGGTGAAAAATATGTTCAGCTGTAATTGCAAATGTAATTGCAACCTTTTTGCAGTTATCGGAAGTCTTATCGTCGGCATAATTGCTGCATTTCTTCAGACTACGGGCGCTATCGTGGTTACCCCTGCTTTTCTTTGGGTAGTGCTTGGTATTGCCGTTGCTTATCTTGCGGTTTTGGCAGTTTCCGTTGCTTTGAACCGTCGTGACGGCGGATTTGATTGCTTGTGTCCTTCCTTGGGTACGGCTATAATCGGTGTGCTTGCTTCTGCTTTATTCTCGGTAGTTCTTTTGGGTGTCGGCGTTCCTGCAGGTGCTGTTGGTGTTATCCTTGTCGGCTTGCTTGTATTCTCGCTTGCACTTCTTATCAGTGCAACCGCTTGTTTTGTTAGATGTCTTGCAAATTGCGATTCAGAGTGAAGAAAAACTCGTTCTTTACGTGTTTTAAATGAATTTATAAAATAGAAAATAACGCTTCTCAAAACGGGAAGCGTTATTTGTTTTATAATGAATTGATTTTCAATTGTATTTTCAAGCACTTTTACAAAAAAACCGACTATCGTACAATCGTACGCCGACGCTCGTTTTTTGTAAAAAATAACTTCGTTTTTCTTCCTCTGACAAAATGCAGACTTCTACAGCATAAAACGGCTGTCTGAACGACAGCCGTTTTTTATTTGTTCTTTTTGAATTGTTTTTTGTCAACATTAATATAGGGTACAACCGTATGAACAGGAAGTGAGACAGCCGTTTTAGTTATTGCGTCCATAAGGTAATTACAAACGCGGGTACGTTCTTCGGTTATATCGTTATCGGGACAATAGGTTATCGGTTTTGAAAAGCATATCTTTCTTAATTCGGGCGAAAGATAGAAGGTAACAAAGCTTAAGCACTTGCCGTATTTATTATAATACATCTTTGCCACGTCAACGAACTTTTGTTGGAAATCGCAGACGATATGGTTATGTTCTGCTTTATGCTCGGGGAATATCAGAATACTCTTCCCTTCCTGAAGGTTTGACAGAGTTGATTTGAAGGTTTGAAGTATTCTCGTATCGTGATATACGGGTATTGTTCCTGCGCTATTGAAAAGCATGACCGCAAGCGGTGCAATTAAGTATGATGCAATTTTATATATCCATCTTACCGTTTTTGGCTTTTCTGACCAAAAGTCTTCATACGCATAGGCAGGGACCTCTTTGAAATTCATCATTTCACCTGCACACCATATCTTTTTATCAAAAGGAAAATACAGTTCGCCTGCCAACGGACCGTGTATTTGCGAATGGTTACCTATGAAGATAACGGGTTCATCGGGTACGTTCTCAACACCTTCAATTTCGTATCCCGGATATACTCTATACAAAATCCAAATTATTAACTTATAAAAACCTCTTGAGATTCTTTTCATTGTGACTTCTTTCCGAAAAAATTAACTGATGAGTACTTTATCACAAAACGATTTTTTAGTCAACCCGAAAAGGCAAATACGGAAATTTTTAACTTTTGATTCATAAAAAAGCAGAGGTTTTGACACCTCTGCTTAAAACTTGTTTAGTTATCTTCTTCGTTTTTCTTATTTATCTCGCCCGTTCCGCCTTCGACAACACCGTCGGATTTGAGAACTATCATTATTGTGCCGAAGAAGCAGGTTAGGTCCATTCTGAAAGCTTTCCAGCCGCCTTCATTAAGCTTTTTGACATATTCACCGTCGTATTTCGCTTTGACGGGAATCTCAAGCTCGTCACGGCCGCTTATCTGAGCAAGACCCGTAAGACCGGGACGAACGTCGTTTGCGCCGTATTTATCACGTTCTTCAACAAGGTCGTCCTGGTTCCAAAGTGCAGGACGGGGACCGATTATAGACATTTTGCCAATCAAAATATCGTATATCTGAGGAAGCTCGTCAAGGCTGAATTTGCGGATTACTTTGCCGACTCTTGTTATGTATTGATCGGGGTCGGAGAGCAGGTGTGTGGGTATATCGGGAGTTTTCAATCTCATGCTTCTGAACTTATGAAGCACGAAAATCTCTTTGTTTTTACCAATTCGGTTCTGCTTAAACAATACAGGACCGGGATCATCGATATAAATCGCAACCGCAACTATCAGAAAAACAGGGAGCAACACTATTCCGCCGATAAAGGAAAGAACTATGTCTATTGCTCTTTTTATATATGACTTATACATCAGCGCTTACTCCTTATCTTTTGATATTTTGACAAAATTCCCTCTTATCCTAAAAATTATATCAAATATCACTTAATTTGTCAACACAAAGAGAAGGATTTTTGTCGTTATTTACATTTTTTCACTTTCGATTTTTGTATATGGCTATAATTGGGATATTTTTGCCGTCTTTGCGTATGAATTCGGACTCTAGTAAATGATAATGCTTTTCGACTAAAGGGAGAAAAGCTTCATCAGCGCTTCTTCACTATTCACTATTACTTATTACCTAATCGACAAGTTTCGAAAGAGAAGAGTGAAAAGTGAAGAGTTAATAGTGAAAAAGTAAAATCGACAAGCTTCTGTCGAAACTTGTCGATTTTTGGTGGGACAGAGTCAGGCAAATCCGAAACTTTTTCCAAATCGCTTAAAGAAAGGGTTTTCGCACCCTTTTTGAAGTTGAAATAGAATTGGATTCTATCGTCATACAAAATTATTGAATTCACAAAGCTATCAACCAATCTTCTGCGGTTTTCGGAAAGGTCAACGTCCATTTTGCGAAAACGGTGAAACCAAAATACAATTTGCTCTCTTGTGAGCATCGGGCGGGAAATATTTTCTTTGGATATTTCGATTTCAATATCACGCTTTTGGGCTTCCAATTCCTCAAGGCGTTGCTTGGTGGAGGTGGTGAATATGCCTTGCTCGATTGCAGAGAGGATATTGGAAATACTCGTTTCTATTTCCATTTTTCGTTTATTTAACATAGGCAAAGCCGTGTTTTCGGTTTTCTGCATTTCCATAACCAAGTCGGCAACATCTTCGATTAAGTCATCATCCCAAATTACTTTTAAGATTTGGTTGATAACGATATCCTCGATCCATTCTTTTCTGACGGCTTTTTTATCGCAACCGCTTTTGCGTTTTGCGGAAAGACATTTATAATATCGATAGGTGGTTTGATTTCGTGCAGTACCGCTTTCACCCACCATAAACGTCATACATTTTCCGCAATATAGCTTTGTGGAAAGGATATATTCTTCATCTGCTTTATTTCGTGCAGGTGATTTTTTATTCTTCTCAATCTTCTCTTGAACACGCAAAAACAAATCCTTGGTTACAATTGCAGGAATACCTTCGGGAACAACGATATCACGATAGGCATATTCACCCATATATCTTCTGTTGGAAAGCAGATTTGAAACAGTATTAAGTGTCAGTTTTGTACCGCGAGTTGTGCGAACACCTTTAACGTTCAAGTCATCTGCAATCTCTTGCATTGTTCTTCCCTCGTCATACATTTGGTATGCCGAAAGAATATACGGTGCAACCTCGGTATTGATTTGAAATTGTTGGTTTACGATATTATAACCGATAGGACTCGTTCCTCCATTGAAACGACATCTTAATGCATTTTCGGTTTGACCTCTGACAACCTTTTCTGCAAGCTCGGCAGAATAGTATTCCGCCATACCTTCCAAAACAGATTCGAGGATTATACCTTCTGCGCCTTGGGAAATTGCTTCGGTTGCGGATATAACACGAACATTATTTTTCTTGAGGATAGATTTATAATGGGCGGAGTCGTAACGATTACGAGCAAAACGGTCGAGCTTCCATACAATAACAGTATTGAATTCTTGCTTTGCGCTATCCTTGATCATGCGCTGGAAATCAGGACGGTTATCTGTTTTTGCAGACAACGCACGGTCGATATACGTGCCAACGATTTGAATGCCGTTCTTTTCGGCAAACGCTTTGCATTCACGAAGCTGTCCTTCAATGGATTCTTCGCGTTGATTGTCCGAAGAATATCGTGCGTATATTACTCCTGTCATTGTGTACCTCCTTGTTTTATTATCCACATTTTACCATACAGTAAAAACTTAATCAAGGCCAAAACGAACTTTTGTTCTGGAAATTGTGCAAATGGCCTTGACAGAATTTTAATTCTCCGGTACAATTAACATCCACCCTTGGAAAAGGTGGTGCGAGATGTAGCGTGTGAACAGTTCAGCACGCTTGCAAGATGGCCGGAAACGGAGTCCAAACATAATACAAAAGATTATGAGTCTTGTCGGATAGTGCTTGATTGAAACTGGTTTTCTTTCACATTACCGTAGGGCTCTTTTTCTTCACCTGCTATCATGCAGAATAATAAAATTAGAGAAAGGATGATGCTAAATATGATAGCGGTTTTGAGCTATCCCAAAGGGATAGGCAAGCATATTGTTTGTATATACAGCGGCACCATGAAAGCCGCAATACAAACAAAAAACGGGGACATCCCCGAAACCCCATTTTCACGAAAAATACGCGGACAAAACCGCAGAAAGAGAGGATTATAACAAAAACCAACAATAAGACAAAAATGGTTGCAATGCGTTTTCGCGAAAGCGATTACGATGCAATCCACAAAAAAGCTAACAAAGCAAATATGAACTTCACCGAGTTTGTTACGGCATCAGCGATGAACAAATCTGTTAACGTTATAAACGGATTGGATGAGGTTTTGAAGGAACAAAAGCATATCGGCAGAAATATTAATCAGCTTACCACGCTCTGTAACATGGGTAAAATTAACTGTCCCGATTTAGCAGAAGTGAAGCTTGGATTTGCCGATATAATAACCAAGCTCGAAGAAATAGCAAGGGGGTATGGATTGTGGCGACCTTTATTGCAATCCCCGAGAAAACCCAAAGCGCAACTGCTATGCGACGAGTTTTGGATTACGTTACCCAAGACAAGAAAACCGATTACGACGGTATGAAGCTTGTGGGTGGACAGAACTGTGTTCCCGAATCCGCTTACCAAGAGTTTATGGCAACAAAGCACCAATACAAAAAAGCAAACGGTGTTTTCTTCAAACAGTACGTGCAACCCTTCAAACCCGATTGCGGTGCTACTCCCCCACAGAT
>JAFVXP010000003.1 GCA_017501055.1 Clostridia bacterium
GCTTAAGGGTGCGGCATATATGCCTGCAGGGCTGTAAAGAAGGGCTATTTCCGATATTGTAAGAACTACGATTCCCGTCACGACGGAAATGAACGGCAGATGTGCCTTGCCGTATGCGTTAAGCAGAGAATTGCAGGTTGAAACGACAGAGATGAAGAACACCGCAAAAGCGAGTATCGCCAGGCAGGCGGAAGCCGCCGTCAAGGGTGTCATTTGGCTTCCGTTTGCCATATTGAGAACTTCCGACCAGTTATCTGCGCCGTAGATGAGGGATATGCAGGACCTGCCCGCAACAAGAAGGAACACACCGCAAGGAACGGCGATTATGCCCGAGATTCTTATTGCCTGAGCCGTTAGCTTTGACGCACGGCTTTGTTTATTAATAGCCAAAGCGCCCGAAACGGCAGGGAGAATGCTTGTTGCTATGGGGAAAACGAGGGTTGCGGGGAGAAGGTCGTATATCGGAACCGAAAGCCCCGTATATGCAGAGAAAAGTATATTTGCATTACGCAAGTCTTCCCCTGCATCGTTAAGACATTTTACAATAACTATGGTGTCAAGGAATTGAGAAAAATACAAGGCGGCCGCCGTGAGAGTTACGGGGAGTGCAACGAGAACTATCAGCTTTAATATGCTCTTATTGCTTCCGACCGTCATATCGGTCTGGTTCGGAACACATTTTTTGGAAAAACGGCGGTAGATGAGAACGTATACTGTTGCGAACAGCGTACCAACCGAAACGCCGCTTATTGCGCAAGCCGCCATAACCTCTACGCTTGCACCCTGCGAGCGTGCGTATATCGTTGCGGCAAGACCGACGGTCAATTTAAAGAATGCTTCGATAAACTGCGATATTCCCGTCGGATACATATTATGTAGCCCCTGAAAATATCCACGCACCGTTGAGCATATACATATAAAGAACAGCGCAGGAGCGATAACACGCATCGCCAAAGCACTTTCCGCATGGTTTGTAGCTTCGGCAATATTGGGGGCAAAGATTATTAAAAGGAGGGCGAAAGCAAATCCGAGAAGCCCGAAAACGATCATAGCAAGCTTGTATATCCGTTTTGCTTCAAGGCCTCTGCCCTTTTCGTTACTTGCCGCAACAAGCTTGCTTACGGCAACGGGGAGACCGCTTGTGCTGAGCATAAACAGCATTGCATATATCGAATACGCCGCCGTGAAAACACCGATGCTGTCGCCGAGAATATTCGTCAACGGGATTTTATAAAGAACACCTATGATCTTAACGGCAAAGCTTGCAACGGTTAATATTACGGCTTCTCTTAAAAAGCTTTTGTTTTTAACTTCCGGATTCATTTTTCTACATAAACTCCCAAAGAAGCGAATTTTCGGGAACGTATTCATCCCCTAACGGTTCGATAGAATCGAGTATATCTATAAGCTCTTTTGCCGAATCGTAATGAGGATTATCCTCCTTGACGGTAACCAAAAGATCGACAGCGTCATCGTTAAGGATAGAACGCTCGTAGTCGAAGAAGGTATTAATCGTAACGTCGGCATATTTACGGAAAGGCTCGATAGACGTGCTTTCGTTTTTCTTTACGTTATCCCAAAGAGCATACGTCTCTGTTGCATTGGAATTCCTGTGACGTGAATCTCTGACCATTCTTCTTACAAAACGGCAATCGGTTCCGTCACCTGCATCTGCATAAAGATAAACACGGTAGACAGCGCTTTGGTCGGGCTGTTTTGCAAAAAGGAAGGGAGACAGCGCATGAAGTCCTTCAACAAGGACAACGTCGCCGTCCTTTAGGGTTATTCTCTTGCTGTCGTCGGTACGAACGGCGGTCTTGAAATCGAAAACGGGGATAGAGGCTTCTTCTCCCGAGAGGAGCTTTTCCATAGATTCATGGATAAGGTCGAGCCTTAGGCTGTTTATCGATTCAATATCACGTGTACCGTCGGGGAGATATGCCGATTCTTCAACGTTGCGGTAATAGTCATCGAGAGAAACGGTATATGCCTTTCTTCCGAGAGCATCTATAAGCTCCGAAAGCTTTCTTGTTGTAGTGGTCTTGCCTGCGCAGGAACCGCCTGCGATAAGCACCATTTTTATCTGGTAATCACCGCATATTCTTTCGGCAATATTCATCAATGCCGATTCATAAGCGAGCTCGTCATTGCGAATTTTTTCGATAATTGATTGTTTCAAGCAGAATCATCCTTTCGAATTGAAAAACTCCAATGCCTCTTCAAGACCTATCCCTTTATCTTCGCTGAGGTATTCAAAGGGATACTTGGGATATGCGTGGCGCAATATATCCTCTCTTGACGGGCTTACGAATTTGGTTATCGAGCCTGCACCGCAGGCAAAAACCGTTGAATGTTCTTCCATCATAAGAACGTTATATAAATTTTCTTTACCGGGCAAGGTATATCCCGTATTTTCTGCGTTACCGACGGTATTTTTCTGACGGTAGAGATAATAGGGGTTATAGCCTGCTTTATTAAGGCGTGCTCTTGCATAGTTTACAGAGTTTCTTGCAAAATCACCCTGAGGGTCATAGAATCCGTCGCCGATAAACCGAATATTAGCGGCATTTTTGATTGAAAGCGTATGAACGGTTATATTTGAAAATCCAAGACCTATTACGTCTTCAAGGCTCTTGGAAAAGCTGTCCCGGGTGTCACCGGGGAGACCTGCTATAAGGTCTGCATTGACGGAATCAAATCCCATACTAAGCGCAAGAGAAGCCGCTCCGAAAAACTGTTTGGCGGTGTGCTTTCTGCCGATGTTTTCAAGAACAAGATCGCTTGTGGTTTGGGGATTTATGCTTATACGGCCTACACCGTTGGCTTTCACCGCAAGAAGTTTATCCCTTGTTATGGTATCGGGACGGCCTCCTTCAAAAGTATATTCCGTTGAAGGGTTGATCTCCACACTTTCGGAAATGCAGGAAAGAAGGCGGTTTATCTGAACGGGGTCGAGTATCGAAGGTGTTCCCCCGCCGATGTATATCGACCGAACGTTCATTCCGAGCGTTTTTATCATTTCGCCCGTTGCACGTATATCACGCATTAGCTTTTCCAAATAATCGGGGATAAGCTTGAACAATTTTGCATTGCTGTACGATACAAACGAGCAATAATCGCATCTTGTGGGGCAAAACGGGATCGAAACGTACAATCCGCAATCGTTTTCCTTTACGTCGGCAAGCATTTTTTGCTGAATAAGCGCAGTTTCCACGGAAAGAGTGGATTTTTCCTCCGAAACTTCATAATCGGTGGTGAAAAGGTTGATTACCTCTTCGGGGGTGTGTCCTCTGTCAAGATAGTACTTTGCACGCTTTACGGGACGGAGTCCGGTTATATAGCCCCAAGGCAGTTCGAACCCGAAAAGCTCTCTGCCTGCCTGCAAAAACGCCTTTCCGACAGCATTCATCGCATAAAACTCGTCATTCATAGGTATCGTCGGCTCGTAGGTGCCGTTAAAAGTACCCTCGGCACGTTTATCGCCCGAAACGAGAGTTACAATCGATTTAAAGCTCTTTGTTTCCGCATCGGTCTCGTCAAGATAGAAATAGGCATAATTCTCGCCCGAATCATCTGCTTTGAACTTTTCTCCGGGGAAATACAGCAAACACATCGTTTGGAAATAGTAATCGTTAAGATAGCGGGTGCGGTTATCTATCTGAAGTTTCATTTTCGAAGCTCCCGTGTATCTATTATTACATTAATAGGGCCGTCGTTATGCACCGTAATATCCATATGTGCGCCGAAAACACCCTTTACCGTCGGGAGAGTTTCCCCAACCATATCGGCAAGCATATCGTAAAGTCTTTTGCCCTCGTCATATTTTGCGGCATGGGTGCAATCGGGACGGAAGCCTCTTGTTACTCTGCCTGCGAGAACGAAATTTGATATTATCATAACGCCTCCACCGACAGCGGTCGCATTCAGGGAAAGCTTTCCCTCTTCGTCACGGAAAACACGCAATCCCGAAATTTTATTTGCCATTTTTTTAACGTCTTCTTCGGTATCGTCATCAAACACGCCGATAAATGCGATAAGTCCCTGTTCTATCTGCGATACCGTTTCGCCGTCTACAACGCATTGTGCGCTGTGGACACGCTGAACTACTGCTCTCATAAGTTTCCTCTGGTTACCTCACGCACGTTCTTTATACGCTGAAGATTGCCCGTTATGTTACGGAAATGCTCGACACCGCTGCATTGTATACCTACGGTAATAAGCATTTCACCCTCGTTTTCTCGGGTTGAAATTGAGGTTACCGCAACCTTCATATCGTTAAGTGCAATGGTTATATCTGCGATGATATGCGGAGAATATTCCGCAAAAACGTTCAACGTTGCTTCGAATTTGCCGAAACTCTGCATTCCCAAGCGTTCCGACCACGATGCAACGACCCAACGGTCCTTATCCTCGGGACGGGAAAGTCCGCTTTGTGCGTTGGGGCAATCGTATTTATGGATAGAAACGCCGTATCCCCTTGTTATATAGCCGATAATATTATCGCCGGGGAGAGGGTTACAGCATTTTGCGAATTTAACCGTACAGCCCTCAACGCTGTCAACGATAACGCTTTCTGCGTTTGATTTGCTGTGCTTTTCATAGCGTGTAGCCGCAGGTTTGACGATGGATTCAAGAGTGGGCTCCTGAACCTCCGTCTGCGGTGCAACGACACGCATAAATTCTTCACGGAGCTTTGTTGCTATCTTCGAAACCGAAAGTCCGCCGTAGCCGATGTTATTATAAAGATCGTCAACCTCGGGAATAGACAAGCGGTTTGCGAGGTTTTTCATTATTTCGTTTTTCTGGGATTCTGTATATTGCTTGCCGAAACGCTTGATTTCACGTTCAAGCTCGGTTTTACCGACAGCAATATTTTCGGGACGGAGCTCCTTCTTGAAATACTGGCGTATCTTATTACGAGCTTCGCCCGAACGGACAATTTTAAGCCAATCTCGGCTTGGGCCCTTCGACGATGCACTCGTCAATACCTCGATAATCTGTCCCGTTTCGAGAATGGTATCTATCGGAACGATATTACCGTTTACCTTCGCACCGACCATCTTATTGCCGACAGCGGAATGGATAGCATACGCAAAGTCGATAGGCGTGCTTCCGTTGGGAAGGTTTACAACGTCACCCTTGGGGGTGAACACGAATATTTCGTCTTCGAAAAGGTCGATCTTAAGGGGACGGAAGAATTCATCGGGGTCGTCAACGTCCTTTTCGGTTTCGATAAGGGTACGGATCCAATGAAGCTTTGCGTCCATATCCTCCTTCGCCTGCTCGCCGCTTTTATATTTCCAATGTGCGGCAAGACCGTATTCCGCAACACGGTGCATTTCCCAGGTTCTTATCTGAACCTCAAAGGGAATACCCTCTTTACCGATAACGGTGGTATGGAGAGAACGGTACATATTGGGCTTCGGCGTGGAGATATAGTCCTTGAATCTGCCGGGAATTGAATTAAACTGCTCGTGGATAACACCGAGAGCCGTATAACAGTCAAGCTCGGTATCCACAATGATACGTACCGCATAAAAATCGTATATCTCGTCAAAGGTCTTGCTTTGGTTATACATCTTTTTATAGATACTGTATATCGTCTTAACTCTTCCCGAAAGAGTGAATTTTACGTTATATGATTTTAAACTTTCCGAAACCTTTTGCGTTGCGCTGTCAAGAAAGTCTTTGTTTTCGCCGTAGCGTTTATTAATATCGTTATTAACCTCGTTATATCCTATCGGGTCAAGATAGAAGAGCGCAAGCGTTTCAAGCTCCTGCTTTATCTTCTGCATACCCAAGCGGTGAGCCAGAGGTGCATAGACGTGCATCGTTTCGAGTGCGATAGAACGCTGTTTTTCGGGAGAGCGCACGTCGAGAGTACGCATATTATGAAGTCTGTCGCAGAGCTTTATAAAGATAACACGAATATCCTTGCTCATCGCAAGGAACATTTTACGAAGGTTTTCAATGCTTTCGTCCTGTTTTGTTTCAAACGGTATATGGACAAGCTTTGTTACACCGTCGACAATATCGGCAACGCCCTTGCCGAACTCCTTGCGGATACGGTCAAGGTCTATCTTATCGGCGCAATCCTCTACGGTATCGTGAAGGAGTGCGGCGCAGATAGAATCGGTATCAAGCTGGAGCTTCAATACTTCTTCTGCAACCGAAAGCGGGTGGACGATATAATCCTCGCCCGAGATTCGCTTTTGACCTTCGTGAAGGCTCTCTGCATATTCGTATGCTTTTAATATTTTATTATAGTCGTAATTTCCTGCTTCTTTAATTTTGGAAAACAGTACTTCGGCTTGTTTATGCATATTCAACCGCCTTAACTTATAGCCGAAAAGAGTTGAACTCAATTCGGTTTGAAATGTTATTTTTTATTATAACTTCACAAAACTCACTTGGAATATCGACGTATTCCTTCGCTCGTTTTTCTCGTTCTAATGAAAAAATCCCTATTTTAAACTTGCTGTGCAACCCAAAAGGGGAGATTTTCGAGAAAAAACGAAGCTGAAGAGCGAAGATATACGGGCGTATATCGAGCGATGAAGTGATGTTTTAGCCGAAAATAGCCCTTTTGGGCGAATTGAGTTCAACTCTTTTCGGCTATAACCGAAAAGAGTTGAACTCAATTCGGTTTGAAATGTTATTTTTTATTATAACTTCGCAAAACTCACTTGGAATATCTTGTACCCGAGCGTATTGCACGGAACAAGGGTGATTCATCAATATTAATTTTTCCCGCTGTGGGGATTGTTTTTATAAACACGTTATTTCTTCCCGAACGGTATGTAAGCGAGATTAACTTTCGTTCGGCAAGAACCTCGAGAATGATCTTCATTTTGCAGAGTGTTACGGATATTTCAAATTCGTTTTCAAGAACACGAACGGTGGAA
>JAFVXP010000001.1 GCA_017501055.1 Clostridia bacterium
ACCTTCCGAAAAGCAAATTGGGTATCGAAGTCGAAAACGATTTTGAACCGCAATATATAAACATTCGCGGCAAGGGCGAGCTAATCAACGAGCTTCGTAAGGAAGCAAAGGCTGCCGACAGAGTTTTCCTCGCAGCCGACCCTGACCGTGAAGGCGAAGCAATAAGCTGGCATCTTGCAAACGTGCTTAACGTTGATCCGTCAAAGGTAAAACGTATCACCTTTAACGAAATAACCAAGAACACGTTGAAGGAAGCAATAAAACACCCCAGAGATATCGATATGAACCTTGTCAACAGCCAACAGACAAGACGTATTCTTGATAGATTGGTCGGCTATAAAATAAGCCCCTTTCTCTGGAGACATATCAAAAACGGTCTTTCGGCAGGACGTGTTCAGTCGGTAACGACAAGAATCATCGTCGAGCGTGAACAGGAAATCAATGATTTCGTTCCCGAGGAATATTGGCTCATCTCTGCGCTTTTGAATACCGATAAGAACGAATCCGTAAACGTTAAGTTCTACGGCAAAAACGGCAAAAAGCTCGATTTAGCCAATGAAGAACAGGTTAAAGAGGTTCTTTCTTCGGTCGATAAGAATAATTTCCGTGTCGAATCAATAAAGCGTGCCGTTAAGCAACGCCGTCCCGCACCTCCTTTTACAACCTCCACACTCCAGCAGGAGGCAAACCGCAAGCTCTCCTTCCAATCGCAAAAGACAATGCTTATTGCGCAGGAGCTTTACGAGGGTGTTAATATCGGCGAGAAGAACACCTACGGTCTTATAACCTATATGCGTACCGACTCTCTCCGTATCTCCGATGAAGCAAGAGAAAGCGCAAAGAAGGTTATCGTTAATAACTACGGTGCGGATTATTATCCCGCAACGCCCAATAAATATAAGATCAAAAAGAATTCCCAGGACGCACACGAAGCGATCCGTCCGACCGACCCTTCCATAACCCCCGATATGATAAGAGGCAAGGTCACGAACGATCAATATAAGTTGTATAAGTTGATTTGGGACCGCTTTATTGCTTCTCAAATGTCCCCCGAGCTTCGTGATACCGTCACGGCAGACATCGTTTCGGGCGGATATACCTTCCGTGCAAACGGTCATAATATCAAATTCCGCGGCTTTGCCGCAGTATACGGCGATATTGCCGACGATGCTTCCGATGAAGAAAGCGGAACGATGCTTCCCGAGCTTTCGGAAGGCGAAGTTTTAAAGGCATCGGAAATAAATCCCGAGCAGAAATTCACTCAACCGCCCCTTCGTTTCACGGAAGGCTCGCTTGTAAAGGTGCTTGAGGATAAGGGAATCGGCAGACCGTCAACCTATACCCCTACCATAACCACGATAATTTCGAGAGGATATATACGCCGTGAAGGCAAATTCCTTGTTCCGACAGAGCTTGGTGTCGTTACAACGGATATGATGAAAAAATCCTTCTCCCATATCGTCGACTATAATTTCACGGCAAATATGGAAGAAGACCTTGATAAAATAGAAGACGGAACGTCTGAATATATCGGCGTTCTCCGTGAATTCTATTCTCAGTTCTCCGCACAGCTTGAAGAAGCTGAAAAAACCTTGGGCAGCGACCGTGTTGAGGTTCCCAAGGTGGAAACGGGAATAATCTGCGAAAAATGCGGTGCGGTTATGATAGAAAAAACGGGACGCTACGGCAAATTTGCCGCTTGCCCCAATTACCCCAGATGCCGTAACACAAAACGTCTTGACGAAAAGCCCGAGAAGGAAGACGAAAAGAAAGCTCCCGAGGTTATCGCAGACGAAAAATGTCCCAACTGCGGAAACGATATGGTGCTCCGCAAAGGACCTCACGGTAACTTCTTTGCCTGCCGTAACTATCCCGAATGTAAAACAGCGATTCCTTACCGCCGTGACAGCGGAATAGCTTGTCCCGATTGCGGTAAACGCATTATGATAAAACAAACCAAGAGCAGAAAGAACTATTACGCTTGCGAGGACTATCCGAAATGCTCGTTCTCGTCTTGGGACGTTCCCACGGAACGCCGTTGTCCTCAATGTAATGCCCCCGTTCTTAAGAAGAAAACAAGAGAAATGTATTATTGCAAAAACGAATGCGGATGGAGCGAAGGAAAATGAAAATAACCGTTGCAGTAGATATAATGGGCGGAGATAACCCGCCTGCGGAATTGGCTTCAGGTGCTATCCTTGCCGCTAACGAGTTTAAAAACGAAGGCCTTTCTCTTATCCTCGTCGGCACAAAGGATGCTCTTTCAAGCCTTCCTCAGTTGCCTGATAATATCGAAACCTTCGAGGCAAACAGTATTGTAGAAATGACCGACGACCCTGCGATAGTTATGAAGGAAAAGAACGATTCTTCTCTTTCGGAAGCGTGCAAGCTTTGCAAGGAAGGCAGGGCAGATGCCGTTGTCAGCGCAGGTAATACGGGTGCACTCTTTACTGCGGCTTCGTTAATAATCCGCCGTATAAAAGGCGTTCGCCGTGCCGCATTGGGTTCTATCGTACCGCTTGAAAAGCCGTTCGTATTGCTCGATTGCGGCGCAAACCTCGATGCAACGCCGGAGGTTTTAAAGCTCTATGCAAGAATGGGTTCGCTCTATGCGGAAAACGTTCTCGGTGTGGAAGATCCCCGTGTTGCACTCTTGAATAACGGTACGGAATCGCATAAGGGAACTCCTCTTTATGCCGAAACCTATGCGCTGCTCTCAAACGACGATTCGATCAATTTCGTCGGCAACTGCGAGGGAAAGGCAGTTCCGTTCGGAACCTGCGACGTTCTCGTTTGCGACGGATTTACGGGCAATATAACCCTTAAATTGATCGAGGGTATGGGCAAATTTATGTCCAAGGAAATTAAAGGAATCTTCAAAGCAAACCCCGTTTCCATGCTCGGCGGTGCGCTTACCTTAAAACAAACAAAAACCTTGAAAAAAAGGCTTGACCCTGCCGAATACGGCGGTGCACCCTTCCTGGGACTTCAAAAGCCGGTTGTCAAGGCGCACGGAAGCTCGGATGCATATTCCTTCCGTTCGGCAATAAAACAGGTATTGCTTTACTGCCAAGGCGGAACGATCGAGAAAATATCCGAAACAATGCCCAAAAAAACAGCGTCCTTGTCGGAGGAATAAAATCAATGAGTGGAGAAAAAGCATTTTGCTTTCTCGAACAGGAAATTAAATATACTTTTAACGATAAAAAGCTTCTTCAAATAGCATTGACCCACCCTTCCTATTGCAACGAAAACCGCAAAAGAGGTTTTTCGGTAAGCAACCAGAGAAGCGAATTTTTGGGTGACTCTATCCTTTCGGTAATAACGGCGGAATTTCTTTTCAACCGATTCACCGAGGAAGACGAAGGCTTTCTGACCCGTACCCGTGCCGCTTTGGTATGTGAAGATACGCTTGCGATATTTGCAAACAGAATATCGCTCGGCGATTATATGCTCTTCGGTAACGGAGAGGCTGTCGCATCGGGCGGCAGACACAGAAAAAGCACCTTGGCGGATGCGTTCGAAGCGCTTATATCCGCAATATACTTAGACGGCGGTATGGAGCCTGCAAAGAAATTCGTTTTGCCTTTCATCACGTCGATCGTCGATACCCTGATAAAAAGCGGAACAGAGGATTATAAATCCCGTCTTCAGCGTATCGTTCAGCAAACTCCCGAGGAGGTCTTGACCTATACCCTCGTTGCCGAAGACGGCCCTGCGCACGACAGAGTGTTCAGCTATGAGGTGTATTTGAATTCCAACCTGCTCGGAAAGGGCAAGGGACGCTCGAAGCGAGAAGCCGAACAGGCATCTGCAAGAGAAGCACTTATACTTTTGGGTGAATTGGATGAAAACGCACCGTAATCTTCCTTTCTTCGTTCCCCATGCAGGCTGTCCGAACTGCTGTGTTTTCTGCTCGCAGGTTAAAATAACGGGCGAGAGGGCAGAAAAGGATATAAACGTTGAAATTGAAGAGCTTCGTTCAATGCTTGAATCGGAAAAAGGTGAATTTGACGAAAGCCAAATTGCCTTCTTCGGCGGCAGCTTTACGGCAATCGAAAGAAACCGTATGGAAAAGCTCCTTTCTGTCGCAAACGAATATATAGATTCGGGCGTTGCATCGGGAATAAGAATTTCAACCCGTCCCGATAAGATCGATGAAGAAATACTTTCGGTTCTGAAAAAATACCGTGTTACGCATATCGAGCTTGGTGTGCAGAGCACGGACGATTCGGTGCTTATAAAAAGCGAACGTGGACATCTTGCAAAGGATTCCTTCGAATCTGCAAAACTGATAACCGAAAACGGGTTTGTTTTCGGCGGACAGATGATGATCGGCTTGCCGAATTCTACCGTTGAAAGCGAGATTCAAACCGCACGTGATATAGTAAAGATGGGCGCTTCGGAAGCAAGAATATATCCCACTGTCGTTTTCGAAGGCACAAAGCTGTACGATATGGCGATGAACGGGGAATATAAACCCTTGTCAACCGAAGAAGCGGTTGCACGCACTGCAAAATGTGCAAGGATATTTTACGAAGCGGGCGTAAAGCTTTTGCGTATCAGTCTTCATTCCTCGGAAAACCTCAAAAACGCCCCCCTCGGAGCAAACCACCCCGCCATCGGCGAGCTTGTAAAAAGCAGAATATATACAGATATAATTTCCGAAAAAGCAGGCGACTGCACAGGAAAAAAACTTATAATTCGAATATCAAAAAAAGATATTTCGATGCTTTCCGGACATAACGGACAGGCGCTCGAACTTTTGAAAACAAAAACCAAAGCTGATGAAATAAAGATAATCGGGGACGATAGTCCCAGATTTGAACCGATACTTGAAATTCAAGGAGATTAGATAATGCGCTTAAAAGCCATAGAAATGTACGGATTCAAATCCTTTCCGGACAAAACACGAATTTCGTTTGACAGCGGTGTAACCGCAATCATAGGTCCTAACGGAAGCGGTAAATCGAATATTTCCGACGCAATACGTTGGGTTCTCGGCGAAATGAGCGCAAAATCGCTTCGTGGCAGCCGAATGGAAGACGTTATCTTCAACGGTACGGCAAGCCGTACTGCGGCAAACTGCGCCTCGGTCTCGCTTTGTATCGATACCGAAGAAGAATATAACCGCGCAAACCACATAACCTTTGAAGCGGAAGAAGAGGGCGAACCCCAAACCAATAAGGGCTACCGCCTTTCCGACCAAGCAGAGGTCACCGTAACGAGAAAGCTCTACCGCAGCGGTGAAAGCGAATATTACATAAACAAAAAACAGGTTAGACTTAAGGATATTTACGAGCTTTTCTATGATACGGGTATCGGCAGAGAAGGATATTCCGTAATAGGTCAGGGAAAAATAGCCGAAGTGCTTTCCCAAAAGGACGACGAAAGAAGAAGTATCTTCGAAGAAGCCGCAGGTATCTCTAAAATACGATATAAAAAGCTTGAAGCGGAACGCAAATTGCGTGATACCGAAACAAACCTTGTCAGAGTTAACGATATTCTCTCCGAGATATCTTCCCGTATCGGCCCGCTTGAAAAGGAAGCCGAAAACGCAAAGCAGTATCTTGTTTTAAGCGAAGAGAAAAAGGGTATTGAAATAACACTCTGGCTTGATAGAATTGCCTTCCTTCGTGCCCGCAGAGTTGAATGTGAGACCGACCTTGCATCTGCAAAGATCGCACTTGAAGCGGCTGAAAGAGAAGTTAAGGAATGCGACGAAGCAACAGACAAGATCCTTAACGAAAGCTATGAATTTTCACGTGTTATGAGCGAATGCGAGCGTGAAAAGACCGAAGCGGTCCACCGCAAAGGCGAAGCAGAAGGTAAAAAGGCTGTTTGCGCCAACGATATTGCCCATTCCGAGGAATCTGTAGCAACAGCAAAAGCGTCTATCGCATCCGCCGTTGAAGAAAAGACCGAAGCGGAAAAGATGATAGAGGATTGCAGGTCTGCAAAGGAAAAAACGCAGGAATTGCTTGATTCTTCCGAAACTGCAAGCGCAAACGCAGAAAAAGAATATGAAGACGCCAGAAACGCATATCTCGCCGCTGACAAAGAGGGAGAAAATGCGGCATTGCGTTTGGAACTGTTAAATAACGAAAAAAGCGTGCTTTCCGCTAACGAAGCGGCTTGCAACGCATCTTTGGAGGCAGAACGCCGTAATGCGGCAGAAAATTCCGACCGCTTAACTGCGGCAAAGGCACGTGTCGATGCGCTCGAAGCCGAGCTTGCAAAGACCGAAGAGACGCTTTCGGAAATCGAGAATTATATTAACGAAGCCGAAATCGAAAGCATGGCTCTTGTTGTGGAGCGTAACCGTCTGTCACAGGAGCTTCGAACCGCAGAAGCGGAAATGACCGCAGAAAAAATACAGCTTTCGGGTGAGGAACAGCGTCTTGACCAATTAAAACGTATGGAACAGCTTTTGGAAGGCTATTCCGAAAGTGTAAAGCGTGTTATAAACGATTGCACGTCCGGTGTTATCCGTAACGGTAACGAAAAGATAGGTCTTTACGGAACTGTTTCCAATATAATCTCTTCCGACAGCGATTACGTTATTGCGCTTGAAACGGCACTTGCCGCATCGGTGCAGTTTATCGTTGTGGAAAAGGAATCGGATGCAAAGGCTTGTATCCGCTATCTCAAAGAAAATAAGCTTGGCAGAGCAACCTTCCTTCCCCTTGAAAGCGTAAAGGGAAGACGTTCCGACGTATCCGAAATCAAGGATATGAAGGGATATATAGGTATCGCTTCCGACCTTGCAAAATACGATGAAAAGTTTGAAGGCGTTGTAAACGACCTTCTCGGCAGAACGGTTGTTGCCGATAATATCGATTCTGCTTCCGCTATTGCAAGAAAAAGCGGATTCAAGATAAAAATCGTCACCCTCGACGGACAGATCATCAACGCAGGCGGCAGCTATACGGGCGGTTCTTCGGCTGTTAAGGTCGGTGTATTCACCCGTGCTATGGATATTGAAAGATTGATCGAAACAATTTCCGAGCATAAAGATAAAATCAAAGCTCTCGAGGAAAAACGAGATAAGATCTCCTTGGATTGCTCTGCTGCCGACGATAAGTTCGAAGCCTTGCGTGAAGCGTTTTCCGAGATCACGACCGAAAAGGCAGGATATACCGCAACGAGAGATTCTCTCTTTGCCAGAATCGAGGAAGAAAAGACAAGAGTTGATTCCTTGTCCTACGGTGACGAGCTTCTCAAAAAGCTGGAATCCGAGCTTTCCGGACTTAAGGCAGAAAGCGAGCGTCTTGCCAACGCAATCACCGAGGCTCAAACTGCACGTGATACTGCACGTAAGACCGCAGAAGAGCTTAAAAAATCAGAAGAGCTTGCCTTTGCCCGTGTCAGCGAAGCAAGAATGGCGCTCTATTCCGCAAAGAACGAGCTTTCCGTTTCCGACGAACGTCTTTCTATTGCATTAAGACGCAAGACCGAGCTTGATACAAGAATAACTCTCGGAAGTGCGTCTATCGAGAAGGCAGAAGCGGTCATAAAGGAACGTATTGCAGAAACAGGCAGACTTAATGCCGAATGTGCCGAATGCGATTCTGTAATTGCAAATTGCGATAAACGCCTTTCCGACCTTATGGTGGGCAGAGAAGAGAAGGAAAAACAGCTTCTCGAGATGCGCAGTAAGCAAAAAACGGTTTCTGCTTCCAAGGAAGAAGCATTCCGTAATCTGACCGAAGTCGAGATGAAGTGCAACAGCGTCAATACGGAATACGATACCGTAACATCAAAGCTCTGGGACGAATACGAGCTTACCTATTCCGATGCAGAACGTTTCCGTCTGCCAAAGGAACAAATGGATAAAGCACCCTCGAGACTTGCTTCTCTCAAGGCAAAGATACGTTCTATGGGTGTTATCAACGTTAATGCCGTTGAGGAATACCGTGTAACGAAGGAACGTTACGATTTCTTGAAGGAACAGACCGATGACCTTAACAAGACCCGTTTGGGACTTGATAAAACGATAGCAAAGCTTTCTGCAGGTATGAAAGAGACCTTCCTTGAATGCTTTGAAAAGATAAATACCGAATTTAATGCCGTCTTCACCGAGCTTTTCGGCGGCGGCAGTGCAAGAGCAGAATTGACAGACCCGATGATGCCCTTGGAATGCGGTATCGATATAGTTCTTAAGGTTCCCGGAAAGAGTGTAAGAAGTATTTCGCTTCTCTCGGGCGGTGAGCAATCCTTTGCCGCAATTTCACTCTATCTTGCGCTTCAAAGGGTAAATCCCTCTCCGTTCTGCGTTTTTGACGAAATCGAGAGCGCACTCGACGACGTTAATATAGTCAAGCTTGCGTCTTACGTTCGCCGTAACAGCGATAAAACGCAGTATATCCTCATAACCCACCGCAGAGGAACTATGGAGCGTGCGGATATGATATACGGTATAACGATGCGCCAGAAGGGTATATCCGACTATATGAAGCTTAATATGGCAAAGCTCGACGATATCATCAAAGAGTATGCCGAATAACAGGAGTTTTTAATGAGTTTTTTCGATAAATTAAAAAATGGGTTAAAAAAGACAAAGGATGCGCTTTTAAAGCCCGTAAACGACCTCTTTTCATCCTATGATAAGGTCGATGACGATTTTTATGACGAGCTTTTGGATCTCTTGATAATGGCTGACGTAGGTGTGGAAACTTCCGATTACCTCGTTGAAGAATTAAGAGAACGCCTTAAGGAAAAGAAAATTAAAGAAACTTCTCTTGCAAGAGAAGAATTCCGTGAAATATTGGCATTGGCTGTCGGTGAAAGCGGAACGCTTAAGCTTGAAAAGAGCTTGAACGTTATCCTCGTCATCGGTGTAAACGGTGTCGGTAAGACCACTTCCATCGGCAAGATAACCCATTATCTTAAAGAAAGCGGTAAAAACGTTATGCTTGCCGCCGCCGATACCTTCCGTGCCGCCGCAGCAGAACAGCTTACGATATGGGCGGACCGAAACGGCGTTCCGATAATCCGTCAAAACGAGGGCGCAGACCCTGCCGCAGTCGTTTTCGATGCCGTTGCCGCCGCAAAGAAGGCGCAGACAGACGTTCTTGTCGTTGATACGGCGGGCAGATTGCATAATAAGAAAAATCTTATAGACGAGCTTGCAAAAATAAACCGTGTTATCGACCGTGAAGCGCCCGATGCAAACCGTGAAACGCTTCTCGTGCTCGATGCTTCAACGGGACAGAACGCATTGATACAGGCAAAAGAATTCGGTAAAGCGGCAGATATAACAGGTCTTGTTTTAACAAAGCTCGACGGTACTGCAAAGGGCGGTATAATCCTTGCCATAAAGCGTGAGCTTGGTATCCCCGTTAAGTTTATCGGTGTCGGCGAAGGTATCGACGACCTCCGTCCCTTCGATCCAAATGAATTTATCAATGCGTTTTTCGAGGAGGAAAAATGATGAAGGTCGTTTTCGCTTCCAATAACGCACATAAGGTTTCCGAATTCAAAAGCTGTCTTGCAGACGCAGGACTTGATATTGAGATATTAACCATAAAAGAAACGGGATTTACGGGAGATATAATCGAATCTGCCGATACCTTCAAGGGCAATGCCTATATCAAAGCAAAAACGCTTTCCGATTATACGGGGCTTATTGCCATTGCCGATGACAGCGGTCTTTCGGTCGATGCCCTGAACGGTGCTCCCGGCGTATATTCCGCAAGATTTGCGGGAGAGGACGCAACAGACAGCGACAATATCCAAAAATTGCTTGCCGAGCTTAAGGATAAGCCCGAAAGAAGCGCAAAATTCGTGTGTACGATATGCGTTTGCCGTCCCGACGGAGAAACTCTCTACGTTTCGGGCGAGAGCAAGGGTGAAATTATCGATGAACGCCGCGGCGGCGGAACCTTTGGATACGACCCCGTGTTCTATTATCCTCCGTTTGATAAGACATTTGCGGAAATGACTTCCGATGAAAAGAATTCCATAAGCCATCGTGGCAGAGCAGTTGAAGAGCTTTTAAAGCATACAGACTTTTTCCTGAAATAAATCCAAAAAATCATTTGCGATAGGAGAGCCGAAATGAGCGCATTTCTCGATTATCTCGAATACGTCAAAAACCAACTTACGGGAATCGGTATCGTCGATATTATAGACATCGTTATCGTTGCGTTCCTGTTTTATTGGGTATTTAAATTCGTACGTGACCGCCGTGCAGGAAAGCTTCTTGTCGGTGTTGTATTCCTTGCGGTTTTGTTGCTTATAAGCGACCTGCTTGAAATGCGTGCGCTTAACTTTATATTAACAAACCTGTTCTCAGTAGGACTTGTTGCGGTTGTTATCGTGTTCCAGCCGGAGCTTCGTACTGCACTTGAAAAGGTGGGCGTGGAATCGCTCAAGAACTTCAAGGGCAGACTTGACAGCGATGAGGTTGCCGATATCCGCTTTGCAATAGGTGAGATAAGCGTTGCGGCAGAATCTCTTTCGCAATCAAAGACAGGTGCGCTCGTCGTTTTTGAACGTACGACAAGGCTCGGCGAATATATCCGCACGGGTACAACGGTCGATGCCCGTGTATCTTCCTTCCTTATCGGTAACATATTCTTTAATAAGGCGCCGCTTCACGACGGTGCGGTAATAATCCGCAAGGGCAGAGTTCATGCGGCAGGCTGTTTTCTTCCTCTTTCCTCAAATACCGAGATCGTAAAGGACCTCGGTACACGTCACCGTGCAGCGATAGGTATGAGCGAAAACAGCGATGCTGTCGTTTTGGTCGTTTCCGAGGAAACGGGTGTTATATCTATTGCCGTTGACGGCGAGCTTAAAAGAGGATTTACCCGTAAATCGCTTGAATCCTATCTTGTGTCGATCCTTCTTCCCGAAGAAAAGCACATAACCGAGCGTGTAAAGAGAAAATTCACAAAGAGGGGCGGAAATACGGATGACAACCAATAAACCAACCCAGCAAAAAGCCCTCGAAGAAAAAATGTCACGTGCCGCAAAGATAATCGTTTTTGTCGGCTCAATATTGGGTGCACTTCTTCTTTGGATATATGCTATCGGCTATGACAGCACCCTTTTCGAAAGCACGTTTGACGGTATTGAGGTTACGATCGAGGGTGAAGATGCTCTCGTTGCTTCAAAAAACTATACACTTGCCGAAGGACAAACGTTTTCTTCCATAACTATCGTTGCAAAGGGCAAGCGTTCGGCGCTTAACGAGCTTCAATCCTCCGATTTCCGTGCCGTTGTGGACGTTTCTCAGGTTGAAGGCGCAGGCAACCAAACCTTGAATATCGTTGTATATTCACCCAACGGTATAGAGATCGTTTCCCAATCCTCAAAGACGGTAAACGTCTTTGTTGATGAATTCACACAGAAAAACGAGCTTCTCTCTGTTTCTGTCGATACCGGCGATAAATACGTTATGACCGACGGCGTAACCTTCATTTCCGCCGTTGCAAATCCGCTTTCTGTTTCTGTTTCGGGACCTAAATCTATGCTCGATACCATTGAAGGCGCATACGTAAGATTCAATCTCGACGGTAAATCTATATCAAACGACCTTTACGGTTACGGTGCGATCGAGCTTCGTGACAAAAACGGCAAGGTTATCGATAATCCCTATTTGTCCGTATCCGAAACCACCGCATACGTAAGTATTTCGGTTAAAAAACAAAAAACCATTCCCGTTAAGGTTGCTTTCGACGGCGGAGTTTTCGACCCCGATGACGTAACGGTCGGTCTTTCTGCGGATTCCATCACCATTTCGGGTTCTCCCGATATGGTAGACGCTATTGATGAATTGGTCTTGACTATTGACGAAACTACCATAAACGGAAGCCAAGAATTCGATTTTTATATAAGCACGATGCTCCCCAAGGGAGTTCAAAACGACAGCGGTATATCAAAGATAACCGCAAAGGTCACGCTTCCCAAGCTTGGTATCAGATACTATTCCGTCGGCAAGGATAAGATCTCCGTCAAAAACCTTCCCGTCGGCAACGGATACGAGCTTAATAACGAGATATCGATAACCGTTATCGGTATGCGTGAGGTTCTTGATACTATCGACCCCGATCTTATCACCGCAACTCTCGATTTTGACAAGGTCACCGTTGAACCCAACGGAACCTATACTGCCGATGCCGTAATCTCGCTCGGTAACGAGTTTATCGGTGTCTACGTACAGAACCTTGATTATAAAGTAAACTTCACGGTGTTCCCCGAATAGAATAATCACTAAATCAATTCCCCACTTAAAGAGGTACAGCTATGAATAACCGCACGTGGCAGATCAATCAGCCCGATGAATCTGTCTGCAAAAGAATATCCGAGGAAAACGGTCTTTTGCCGTTAACCTCCCGTTTGCTTGCAAACAGAGGGCTTACGGAAAAAGAGGATATTTCTGCCTATCTTAATAAAGAATCAATACCGATGCATGATCCGTTCCTTTTAAAGGATATGGATAAGGCTGTCGCACGCATAGAAGAAGCTATTGAAAATCATCAAAAGGTTTGTATATACGGCGACTATGACGTTGACGGTGTTACGAGCACGGTTATGCTCTATCTTTACCTCTGCTCCCGTGGACTTGAATGTGAATATTTCATTCCCGAACGTATCTCGGAGGGCTATGGGCTAAGCCTTCCCGTTATCGAAAAAATGAAGGGCAGGGTGGACCTTATCATAACCGTTGATACGGGTGTCACCGCCGTTGCCGAGGCTGAATATGCAAAAAGTGTCGGCATTGATATGGTCATTACCGACCACCATTCCTGCCGTGAAGAATTGCCGAACGCAACCGCAATAGTCAACCCTCACCGTGAGGACAGTGAATACCCCTTCCGTAACCTTGCAGGTGTCGGCGTTGTGTTCAAATTGCTTTGTGCGTTGGAGGGCAATACCGAACGGATATTAGAGCTGTATTCGGATATAATCGCAGTCGGTACGGTTGCCGACGTTATGCCTATAATCGGTGAAAACCGCCGTATAACTCATATCGGACTTAACAAGCTTGCAAAAACCGAAAATCTCGGTCTCCTTGCATTAATGCGCCGTGCGGGAATAATAAAATACGGTAAATGTGTAAAGAAAATTACAGCTTCAACCGTCGGCTATGCGCTTGCTCCCCGTATTAATGCGGCAGGCAGAATTGCTTGCGCTTCAAGGGCTGTAGAGCTTTTGCTTACCGAGGACCCTGCAACGGCAGATATGATTGCAGAGGAGCTTTGCGAGATCAATAAATTGCGTCAATCGACAGAGCAGAAGATATACGAGCAGGCTGTCGAAATGATAGAAAACACTTATATCGACGATAAATTCCTCGTTCTTTCCTATGACGGCTGGCATCAAGGTGTTATCGGTGTTGTTGCTTCTAAAATAGCAGAACGCTATTCACGTCCCTGCATACTTTTCTCGCTCGACGGCGATACTGCAAAGGGCTCCGGCAGAAGCATAAAGGGCTTTTCGCTTATGGACGCACTTTCCCATTGCGGAGACCTTCTCTTGGAATACGGCGGACACGAGCTTGCCGCAGGTCTTTCTATAGAAGGTTCAAAGATCGACGATTTCCGCAAGAAGATAAACGATTATGCAGGCGAAATACTTGCTTTGAACGATTCCGTACCGCCGCTTGAAATTGAATGCGAGGCAAAGCTTTCCGACCTTACCGATAAAGGCATTGAAGAAATGCTTCTCTTGGAGCCGTTCGGACTTTCCAATCCCCAGCCCGTCTTGATGCTGCGTGACGTGGAATTGCGTGATATTCTTCCTCTTTCACAGGGCAAGCATATCCGTTTGCGTTTGAACGGTGTCGAAAACGGACGTAATTATTCGTTTAATGCGGTTTATTTCGGTATGCCGTACGATAGCTTCACCTACCGTGAAGGCGATACCTGCGATATAGTGTTTACCGTTGATATGAACGAATATATGGGAATCCGTTCGCCTCAGCTTTTCATAAAAGCGATAGCCTTGTCCTCTGTTGATGAAGAAACTGTTACGCTTTGCGAAAAATGCTTTGAAACGCTCTCCTCGGGCGGTACTTACGAGGGTGCGGAAAAGGATATTCCCGACCTTGCGGATTTCAGAAACGTTTTCCGTTATATAAGCCGTGAAACGGGCAGAGAGGGAAGTGAAATGACGCTTACTTCCACCGTTCGTGTTCTTGAAAACGAATTTGAAATATCCGTAACACTCTGCAAAATGAAGATCATTCTCGAGGTTCTTGCCGAACGAAAGTTAATCTCTCTTACATACCGTTCGGGAAGAAATAACGTGTTTATAAAAACAATCCCCACAGCGGGAAAAATTAATATTGATGAATCACCCTTGCTCCGTGCAATACGCTCGGGTACAAAATATTCCAAGTGAGTTTTGCGAAGTTATAATAAAAAATAACATTTCAAACCGAATTGAGTTCAACTCTTTTCGGCTATAGCCGAAAAGAGTTGAACTAAAATCGCCCAAAAGGGCTATTTTCGGCTAAAACATCACTTCATCGCTCGATATACGCCCGTATATCTTCGCTCTTCAGCTTCGTTTTTTCTCGAAAATCTCCCCTTTTGGGTTGCACAGCAAGTTTAAAAT
>JAFVXP010000051.1 GCA_017501055.1 Clostridia bacterium
AATAAAAGTATCACGGGGACGACGTAAAAGTTTTAAAAATACCAAGTCCGTGACAATAAACCAACCTACACCGTGAAAATGAAAAAAAGTATCACGGGAACGACGCAAAAATCAAAAACCAACCAAGACCGTGAAGATAAAAAAAGACTCGGATATTAACCGAGTCCTTTTCGTTTGATTATTCCTTATTAAGCCTGTTCGTTATTGCTGTTCTTTTGCATTTCGAACGGTTCTTTTTTGGTTTGGATAAAGATTAAGATGAATGCGAAAATCGACATAAACACAGCGATAACGGCTATGGTTGTGCCGACGTTGTTCCCTTCGGAATCGTTCAAATCGTCTTGCGGTTTGCTTTCGTCGGGGAGGACTTTTACCGTCAAGGAATAGCTTAAAACCTCGCCGTCGGGCGCACCGATGGTTATCGGGATCCTCGTCTTTTCACCGGTTAGGGCGGTGTCGCCGATAATTACCTTTGCCGTGCCGTTTTGCGCTACGGCATAGATATTAACCTTTTGTGTTCCGAAGGGAACGGATATGGTGTAATGGAGAATATCGGGGTTGAACGACGGGGTTAGATGGAATCCTTCCACCTCAAGCTTTGACAGACGGCAGTTTGAATCGAATCGAGGCGCTTTGTCACGTTTAACTTCGATAGAATACGTCGAGGTTTCGTCGCTTTCGTCCGTATACGTGATGTATACCGTCGTTTTTGTTCCGTCGGGAACGGTAAGCGAGGTTATTGTAACCAAATCGTCCTTCGGACTTGTAACGTGTATATCCGCCAAGGCACTGTTGTGAGGTATCGTTGCTTTGTATTGATTGACCTCGGGGTTGAACTTGAAGGAATATGCGTTAAAAAATTCAATATTGAAATCGCCAAAGCTTTCTTCCGAAAGGATAATATCCGTGGGCTTGAAGATTATCTTTTCGCATCTGTCGGTGAACACGGCGGTCATATTTTCGGATATGATCTTCGTACTCTCGCCGTTGGGTGCATTAACACGGAATCGCAGGCTTATAACTGCGGTGAAAGCCTCCTTGATTTCTGCTCCGTTGCTGTCGTAAGCGTAGAAATACAGGTTGTTTTCAAAATCACGTACCTCGGCTTTCCAACCGATAGTCTGCGCTTTTACAAATTCAAGACCTGTTCCGTAGCCCAAAACACCCGAAAGAGCACGAACGTTCTTACAGCTTTCAAGACAGAGTATAACGTCGATATAATCGCCGTTATGAACCTTGGAAACTGTCTGAGCATACGCCTTACCGAACAGATTAAGGCTTGGTGTACCGACGTTTGCATCGGTCTTCTTGAGGATTATGTTTTTAAGTGCACGGTAATCGTTATCACCGTGCGTTCCGTTACCGTTAATATCAGATGCCAGGATTGCTTCGGGAGGATATTCCTTTCCACGAAGTATCTGCTCGAGGAGATACAGGTCGTATGCGGTGATGAATGCGTCACCGTCGATATCGCCCGTAAGAACACATTTAAGCTCGTCGCTGACGATTCCGTTTTTCGTAAGACGGACCACAGTGCCCGTGCCTATGTTTCCGATTGCTTCTTCACCGTTTTTGTTGAAGATTTGTATATCCTCGGAATGGTTAAGGCTGTTTTTAAGAGCATCAACGGTTGTATCGGGAAGTATACCGAGCAGGAATCCGTTGTCACGGTCGACGTGAAGGCTGCTGTCGGGTTTCGGCGTGATAAGCGTATTAACGACGGTTATAACACATTCTGCCCTGAACACACCGTAATCGGTCTTTGCTTCTGCGATAATTACGTGCTTTCCGTCCTTGATGGCTTTGATTCTTCCGTTTTTGCCGATCTCGATCCCGTCGCTTTCGCATTTGAAGGTTATCGGAACCTTCGGTGCGTTGTTGGGGAGATATTTTATCCTAAGCGTAACCGATTCACCGATAGAAACGGTTCTCGAGGGGGAAACAAACTCAATTCCCGAAAGTGCCGTTTGGATCGAGAAATTATAGATTATATTTCTTCCGCAGGGAAGAACGAGCATAAAGCTGTGTTCGCCGATTTCGGAAACGGTCGTGCCCGATTTAAAGGCTTTGCCGTTGAGGAATCCGATACCGTTTTTAAAGTCTATCTTCGTTTTGCCGAGGAACACGGCAGAATCCGAAACACCGCTTATTTCGGGGGTGTTCACCGCTTCCAAACCGTTGCCCCACGAGGAGACCGAGATTATTGCCTTTGAAAATGCAATAACCGAATTATCCTGCGTGATAATTGCCTGCTCGGGCTCGGTAACGCCGAGGTCGCCGATATATTCCTTTGTTTCAAGGCTGTAAACGCCGTTTTCGGTGATGACCGTATTATCCTTTACCGTTAATACGTTGGAATCGAAGGAATGTAAAAGCTCAAGCGTTTCGAGAGAATAGATATTCTTTTCTGCCGAGATTACGGAGGATATTGCAAAATCCTTGCTGTTGATGTCAAGACTTCTTATATTTGTAAGATCAAAGCTTAAAACAGAAAGAGTTTCGTTTTCGAGCGCATAGATGAATTTTCCGTCGGTTGCGATTTTGTCGGCTTTTATATCGGTTACGGTCGGTTCGGAATTATCAAGCGGATAGACCGTCAAAACACCGTTTGTTATTGCATAGATCATTTTGTTATGCACGAACATCGAACTGCATCTGCCCGAAATATCAAAGTATATTCCGTTATCGATATTGTTTTCGGGCGCAATGAATATTTTATCTGCAGATTCAAACGCAACCGCCAAATATCCGCCGGAAACAATAATCTTCGAAGGCGTGAATCTCAAGGGGATAGGCGACATCAACGAAAAATCGGTAGACGCAAAGCCGTAGAGCGAACTCATACCCTTGAAGAGCATATATACGTTACCGCCCGAGGTTGCCGTGGATATTACGGGGGAATATTTGTCGTAGAAGAGATTTTTGCGGAATTCGTTAACCGTTTGCGTTGCGCCGAAAGCCTTTTCATTCTTTCTTGCCGCACCGAAACGGGTTACACCCGTCGGACCGCTTTTTATGAAGGTGTAATACGGCTCGACACCGAAAACGTACATCGTTTCTCTGCCGATGACTATTTCCGAAACGGGCGAGGGGAAAACACCCTTTTCTTTCGCCGTTTCGATCTCGGTTATGCGGTTGTCGGTATAGAAAAGACCGCTTTTTATCATAACCGCAGAGTTAGAGGAGGTTTCGAGAACAAGACTTCCGTTTAACGTATCGTAAACACGGTTGCCGACAGCAAAATAGCCTTCCGCAAAGCAGACCTTTTTGCCGTAGAGGGCAAAGCCTGTGTCAAATTCTGTGATCAGATTGGTCGTCAGGTCAAGTATTCTTACAATATTATCGGAGGAAGGAGCAACAAAGCAAAGGTTTCCTCTGTCGTAGATTGCCTTTTCGGGGATAAAACCAAGCTCGAGGATCGGCTCTGCTTCAAGCGTTTCGGGATTGATTCTCAAAAGAGAACCGTTTGCAGAAACGTAGAGGGTATTTTCAGCAAAGATATAAAGCTCTGCACCCTCGTGAACGAAGGTCTCTTTTATCGCCGTTTCGCCTTCAAGGGCTGTTTCACGGTCGATGACCGTTATGCCGTTGTCACCGAAAAGAAGAAGCTCTGTTTCTGTGAAAACGTGCGAATAAACACGGCCGATATTGAGGAAATGCAAATATTGTTCGGGTTTTGTTATATCATAGACCGCCGTGCCGACGAGAGAATCGTTATAAACGAAGAAATACCCCTTTTCTTCGTCAATGGCAGCCGTAGCGTTGCCGTAATCGCTTTCATAAACCGTTGCGTATGGGAACTTTATCTCGAATGAATATTTCTTCGAAACAGCTTCGTTTCCGCTGAATACTTCAAGAACGTGCTTGCCTTCGGTCATAACGGCAAGCTCGCCATAGACCGATCTTCCGTCAAGCTCGGCTCTGCCGTCGCCGATGATGTGGATATTGACGGGGTCTGTATATTTTCCTCCGTCCTGAACACCGTAAACGGTGGGGAGTGAATACTGAACGTAAATTTCCTTTTCTCTGCGTTCGTCGCCGTCAAAGATAACGAAGGTATGCTTGCCGGAGGCGGTTATCTTGTCCTTCGATTTATAGGGGAATCCGTCAAGGGTTGCAGTTCCACGCTCGAATTCAAAATAGGAATATGTCGGGAACTCTCTGTAATCGTAATATAGTGGGTCGTAATTAAGGTTGAATTTAATAGTTTTGCTGTTTTCGCCGTCGGTTACGACAAGAGTGTGCTTGCCGTTGGCGATGATCGTTTCGCCGTCTTCGATAGGCTCGTCGTCGAGAAGAGCTGTTCCTCGGTTGAACCTGATCGTAACACCGTCGGTATAAACACCGCCGTTTGTAATACCTGTGATTATGGGGAGCCTTGAAGCCTTCAAGATCTTTTGAGCATCGATAATTCCGTGCCCGAGAGAATTTGTGCGCTTCTGTCCGCAGGTCTCGACGATGAGCGCAAGGAATTCTTCGTTGTCGAATCTTGCGTCCTTATCTATATACGATGCGGTAAGTGCGGCAATTCCGCTTACCAATGCGCAGGAATAGCTTGTGCCCGAATCGGTCTTGTATTCAGAAACACCGTCTTTAACGTATGCTATGGGAAGATCTTCACCGTAAGCGGTAACGTCAACGGCATCGTTATACTGTGAAAAACTGCTTCTCTTGCCGTTTTCGTCGCAGGACGCAACCGAGATAACACCGTTGTAGGAGGCAGGATAGCATTTTTGGTCGGCATAAGGTAATTCACCGTCGTTTCCTGCCGCTGCAATAAGAATACAGCCTTTGGAAATTGCATAATCGACAGCTTCCTGCTCTGCCTGCGAATAAGCATATCCGCCGATAGACATATTAATGACCTTTGCGCCGTTGTCGGCGGCATAGCGTATGCCGTCGATAAGGTCGGAGGAATATATATCGGTTCCGCTTTCCGAGATTCTTACGGGGAGGATCGAAACGCCGTTTGCAATACCTGCAAAACCGACGGTATTGTTTGCCGTTGCGGCAATAAGACCTATAACGCCCGTGCCGTGTCCGACAGTATCGATATCGATACCTTCCGTTTTTGTCACGGCATCATATCCCGAAAGAATATTTGTACCTCGAAGCTCCTCGTGCGTGCGGTCGATGCCCGTATCGAGAACGGCAACGGTAACGTCGCTGTCGCCAAAAGTCATATCCCATGCGGAATAGACCGAAAGATTTTCATAAGCGGGGATCTCGACAGGGTCGTTTGTAGTTGCAAGTGCGGTTCTTACGGAATCGGGCTCGTAATATTCAAACAAAGAGCCGTATCTGTTGAAAAATCCCTTATTTGCAACAACCGAATAAAGCAGGGAAGCACTTTCGGAGATTGATTTATGAGCAACTTTATCAAGAACAGAACTAATTTCGTTTTCGGCTATATTTGGTTTGAATTTAACGATATATCTGTCCGCATTTTCCGAAAAAGCGGTATTATTTTCAAACGTGTTCTGTATTTGAACAGCAAAAACACTCCCTGCTGTAAGCACAACGGGGAGTATAATCAAAACTGTTAAAACAAGGGAAAGAAGGCGTTTTTTCATCTATCGGGGTTCTTCGTTTCTGCCGTCAAAACGGCGGTATATTGCTTGCATCTCGTCGGTTTGGACGGTATGCGTTTCGTCGGTATAAATATAAAGATTGTTTTCGTATACAAGCCCCTCGCCGCCGTCCTTTCTGCCTTCGATGAGGACAAGAGAGGGCTTTTTGTCATAAGAGGGGAAAACGGCACGAAGTCTTTTTGGCTCGATACCGTTATTTTTCATAGAGCAAATAAGATTTGCAAGTCTGTCGGGGCGGTATACGGCAAAAAAGCTGCCGCCGCTCTTTAACGCCCAAGCCGCCGTTTCGCAGAAAAGCGAAGCCCCTCCCGAAATTTCACGTCTTGCAATCGCAAGCGGGAGAGATTCGTTGCTTTTTCCGCAATTCATGCGCATATACGGTGGGTTGGTTATAACAAAATCGGCACGGCCGCTTTCGAAAATGGATCTATAATTCTCGGCGTTACCGCAAATGACGTTGAAACGGTCCGAAAAACCGTTTTCAACGGAATTTTGCCTTGCGATATCGGCATATTCCTCCTGAAGCTCCAAACCCGTAAAATCGCATTTGCAACCCGAAGCAAGCATAAGCAGAGGAATTACGCCCGAGCCTGTACCAAGGTCGATAGCCCTGCCTTTTTTGCAAGAATCAAGAGCAAAATCGGCAAGAAGGAGAGCATCCGTACCGAAACGGATACCGCCCTTTGGCTCTTTAAGCTTAATATCGGCATTGATTTTCGTGTTGAAGCCGTCAAACATAGATAACACCTGAAATTTACATAAATAAAACAATAATGCGTCCACAATAAAATTGTGAACGCATTAAGGTTTTTACCCAAAAATTACGCTTGAGGAGCGTCTACGGGGCAAACGCCTGCACATGCGCCGCAGTCGAGACAAAGTTCAGCGTCGATAACGTATTTGCCATCGTCAGCAACGGAGATTGCGCTTACGGGGCATTCAGACTCGCAAGTACCGCAACCGATGCAAGCATCGTTGTTAATGATATAAGCCATTACATTTACCTCCAAGTATGTATTGATTAAAATATATCACAAAAAATTTTTAATTTCAATAGGGAATTCAACGAAAAACAAACATTTTTTACCTATTTAGCAAAAAGTTTTTTCTAATGCACTCTTAAGGTCGTTCAGAATGTCGTTAATATCCTCAATGCCGACGGAAATTCGTATCAAACCTGCATCGATACCTGCCTTGACGAGCATTTCGTCGCTTAACTGACGGTGCGTTGAGCTTGCGGGGTGAAGCACGCAGGAATGGACCGTTGCAACGTGAACCGCATTCTTGAAAAGGGAAAGCGAATTCATAAACTTAACTGCGGTCTCTCTGCCGCCCTTGATGCAGAAGGAAACAACACCGCTTTGTCCCTTCGGGAGATATTTTTGAGCGAGGTCATAATATTTATCGCCTTCAAGTCCCGAATAATTAACGTATTCCGCATAACCGCTGTCCTTTAAGAACTTTGCAACGGTAAGAGCGTTTTCGCAATGTCTTGCAAGACGAACGTCAAGCGTTTGCATACCAAGGTCGAGAAGGAAGCCTGCCTGTGCGGTGGGATAAACACCGAGGTCACGTACAAGCTGAACACGCATTTTGGTTATATATGCGAGCTTGCCGAAGGATTCGGTATATACAAGACCGTGATAGGATTCGTCGGGGGTGCAAAGACCTTTGAATTTATCATTTTGAGTCCAATCGAAATTACCGCTGTCAACAACACAGCCGCCAAGCTGTACTGCGTGTCCGTCCATATATTTCGAAGTGGAAAGAACAACGATGTCTGCGCCGAAATCGATAGGTCTGCAAAGAACGCCCGTCGCAAAGGTGTTGTCAACGATAAGCGGAATGCCCGCCTTGTGAGCGACGGCGGCGATTCTCTCGATATCAAATACCGAAAGCGCAGGGTTTGCGATGGTTTCGCCGAAGATGAGCTTTGTGTTCGGTTTTATAAGCTTTTTAAGCTCTTCGCCGGAAATATCCTGATCGAAGAAGGTGCAATCGATGCCGAAACGCTTTAGAGTTACGGAGAAGAGATTTGTCGTACCGCCGTAGATTTTGGAGGAAACGAGGATCTCGTCGCCTGCGGAGGCAATATTCGTAACCGCAAGGAAGGATGCCGCCTGACCGGAGTTTGTGCAGAGTGCCGCAACACCGCCTTCGAGGTCTGCGATCTTCTTTTCGACAAAATCAACCGTCGGGTTGGAAATACGGGAATACATGTGTCCGTCGGCAGTAAGGTCAAAAAGCTTTCCGATCTCTGAAGGGGAGCTGTATGCATAAGTCGTGCTTTGATATATCGGGAGAGCCATAGGTCCGCCGTTTTCGGGTTTATATCCCGAATGAATACATTTTGTAGCGGGGGAGTAATTCTTTTCCATTTTCATCAACCTGTTTTTTATAATTTATTTATCGGATTCGCCTTTATCGAGCCTTCTTAAAAGGTTAACACCGTCGACCCAGTTGCTCGGATAGATGACCTCATGACGTTGAAAATCGTCATAAGAAAAGATGGTTTCGAGATGCTCTGTCGCCTGGTCTGCGGTAAGATTGGTCTCGCAAGCGGAAATGAGCTTTGTCATAGAGCTTACGTTTTTAAGATTCGATTCGTTCTTGAAGAACTGATCGATCAACTGAGCAAACACGTATGCATATACAGAATTGTAATCGCCTCCCGAGCCTTGATCCCCGTGAGGATTATATTCGAGAAGCCATTCAAGATATGTCTTTCCGTGAACCGATTTGTTAAGATTTATCTTACCCGTGAGATTGAAATAGTAATCCGACGGCTTGGAATCGCCTTCGGGGAAGATAACGTCCTTATAGGCAGGATTCATAATAGATATGGGTTCTTTGGTTATCGTGCTTGCGATCTCGTCTGCATTGACGGTGGGACTTCCGATGAGCCTTGCAAGAGTTTTAACGGATTTTTTATCAAAGCAGAGAGCATAATCGGTCTTGATGCCCGTCATGGTGCTTACAAGCTGGCATACCGACTCCGAGGAGATCATACCGAAAAGATCACCGACAGGGACTGCAACGCCGATCTCGTTCGTAACTCTCGTTGTTTTGGGGATAGAACATTTGATAAACTGCTTTGTCTTGCCGTTTGAATCTATAAAGAAGGTTTCAAGCGCACGGTTTTCGGAATCCACACAGAATATAACAGCCGTGAAAATATCGCCTTTTTCGTCATATTCAACGTCAGAGACCTCGGGGAAGGAGGTTTCTGTATCGGAGGTGTCCGAAACATCACCTTGCGAAACGTCGCCCGAATTCTCTCCGTTCGGGTCGGGCAGAGCCACGATCTCGGAAAGCCAGGGAGAGATGACGTTAAGACCTATCAAAAGAAAGACGGTCAAGCTTATAACAAACGTAATTAGAAAGTTTTTGAGTGCGGAAGACAAGTTCTCATCTCCTTGAAAGTTTTATTCGTATAATTATACACCATATATAAAGGTTTGTCAATCAAATTATACTTCTTGACAACCGACGGGAATGGGAGTATAATATGGTAGTTAATATAGGCGGAGTATACCTACCGCCGAGAACAAGAAAGGACAGATATTATGAAAAAGCTTTTAGTTTGTCTTCTCGCATTGCTTATGGTGCTTCCTTTTGCGGTTGCCTGCAGCGGCGACAGCGACGACCAGAGCAAGGCCGGCTCCAGCGGTAACGCAGGCACGTTGACCACCCCCGTTGCCGACCTCGGCGGCAGAGAGATCAACGTTCTTTGCTGGGACTTCGGTACCGGTAACAAATCGATCAAGGGCTACACCGGCGAAATCATGTACGATGAAAACAGCTCTAACTCGGTCGACTTGGCAAAGAAAGAAGTAGTTGCACGTGTACAGGAGCTTTACAACTGTAAGATCGTCGGCACACTCACTTCCAACACAAACGAAACCATTCCCGCTATCGTTAAGGAACAGGTTCAGGCAGACAACCACGAATTTGACATCTGCTTTGATAACCTCGCACAGGCTTCTACCCTTGCGCTTGAAAAGTTCATTCTCGACCTTAACACCGTTCCCGGCATCAACCTTAAGGATGCTTGGTGGGACCAGAACGCAGTTGTCGACCTTTCCATCGGCGGCAAGAACTATTTCACCTGCGGCGATATCAACACCTTCGACGACCAGGGTACTTGGGTTATCCTCTTCAACAAATCGTTGAAAGAAAAGCAGAACATTGAAGAAGATTTCTATCAGCTCGTTCGTGACAATAAATGGACCTACGATAAGTTTGTTGAGATCTGCACCAAGAATCAGGTTACTCACGATTCCAACGGTGACAACACTCTTGACGAGCTCGATACTTGGGCATACGGCGGTGAAAGCTTCAACATCTACGTTCACCTCGTTGCAGCAGGTATGAAGATCGCTAACAAGGACGAAGTTACCGACCTTCCCTATCTCACCGTTTCCACCGAAGCACAGACCACCTATACCGCACTCACCAGAATTCTTGAATTCTATAACGATGAAAACACCGTTATGATCGCAGACAGCCCCACCTATGCGGCTAAATTCCCTTGGGGTACCTACAATCCCTTTGACGAAACCGTTCACAAGGCATTCATCGAAGGCCGTGAGCTCTTCTACATGGGCGGTCTCTTCAACCTCGTATCTCTCCGTGATATGGCTGAAGGTCAGGAATTCGGTATTCTTCCCATTCCCAAGAACAGCGCAAGCCAGGATAGATATTACCACACCGTTTCCCACAATAACGCAAGCGTAATGTTCCTTCCTGCATCTCTTCCCGCAGAAGACCTCAACAATATCGGTCTTGTAATTTCTGCTCTCGGAGAACTCTCCAAACAGCAGGTTACTCCCGAATTCTACGATATCCAGCTTAAATACCGTGATGCAAGAGACGATGATTCCGGCGAAATGCTCGACCTCATCTTCGAATCCCGTGCATTCGACCTCGGCGCAGCATTCAACTGGGGCGCAGACGCAAACGGCTGGGGCGGTATCCTCGGTCAGTATATGAACCTCGATCCCAACGTTGCATCCCGTTTCGAAAGCGTTTACGCTAAATCGCAGTTGGCACTCGAAGAATTTCTTAATAAGATCAAATAAGCATATCTATTAAAAGACATCTCCGCTTTTTGCGGAAAGGAGACTCCTTATGGGCATATTCGAAGCGATAATATACGGAATAATTCAGGGTATTGCGGAATTTCTTCCGATATCCAGCTCGGGCCACCTTGCGTTGGCGCAGAATTTCACACAGAAATTCTCGGGTGCAGAGATAAATTCCGGCGCAAACTTCACGTTTAATATCGCACTTCACCTTGCGACGTTGGTTTCGGTTTGCGTAGTTTACCGTAAAGACGTGCTCGACCTTATAAAAGGCTTCTTCTCTCTAGTCAAAAAGCTCTTCGCCGGAAAGCTTAAGGACGGACTTGATAAGGGTGAAAAATTGTTTTTGATGCTCTGCGTCGCAACCTTGCCCCTTGTTCCCGTCAAGCTTTTGGGTCTTGATGAGTCTGTCGAGGCTTTAAGCGGTATCAGCTGGGCTATCGGCATGCTCCTTATAATCAACGGAACAATGCTTTACATAAGCGACCGCCTTGCAACGAGAGGAACTACCGCCGAAAACGGCGGTTTCCTCCGTCCGCTCGGCGTTGGCTGTATGCAGGCATTGATCGGTATCCTTCCCGGTATTTCCCGTTCGGGCTCGACAATAACCGGCGGTAAAATTTTCGGCTATACCCGTGAAGAAGCTGTAAGATTTTCCTTCCTTATGTCCATTCCCGCAATCCTCGGCGCTTGCGTTTTCGAGCTTCCCGATATGTTCGAGCAGGGATTTTCTATGGATATGTTCACCCCCGTTCTCGTCGGTGCGGTCGTTGCGGCTGTTGTCGGATTCTTTGCGATAAAGCTCTTGCAGTATCTCTCAAAGAACAAAAGCTTCACCTTCTTTGCGGTCTATTCGGTTATCGTCGGTATCGGCTCGATAATCGTTGACCTTGCGTTTTAATTAAAAACACCCCCTAAAAGCCGTTTTCGGCTGTAAAGGAGTAACAAGTGGCACAAAAAAAGAAAAGCAGAGCCGTTAAAACAAAAAGCCAAAAGGCTTCTGCTTCAAAGAGAAATCAAAAAGAAATAAAGGTCGATCGCTCGGAGATTATTCGTTTTGCGATCGGCTTTCTCGCATTTTTTATAATACTCACGTTCTTCCCTGCAATTAACAGCGGTTGGTTCGGAGAAGCGATAACAAAGTTTCTTAAGGGTCTTTTCGGCCCGATGTATTACGTTGTTCCCTTCCTGATGCTTATCGTTGATATAAGCTGGGGCCGTGACCGTGAGAGTAATTGCGCAAAAACCAAATATTTCTTATATGCCTTGGAATTCATATTCATTTCCCTCGTTGTTCAGATTGCGGTTGCGGGCGGCGACTCTATGCCCATAACCTCGCTTTATCAGACGGGTATAATTTTTGAAAGCGCAGGACTTATAAGCGGTGCCGTGGCAATGATGTTCATTTCCACCATCGGCGCAACTGCTTCTATGATCCTTGCGATTTTAGGCATCTTTATCGCAACCGTATTGCTTTGCGGCGCAACGCCGAAGGATACGGTTATGGCTATTGTCGATTATTTCCGTAACAGCGCCGCACGTGCTCGGGCGGAAGAAGACGATACTATCGACGAAGAGGATAATATCCCCGAAGAACCCAAGAAAAAGGTTGAAAAGAAACCTATACAGCCCGAAGAACTTCCCGAAGACCCTGCCGCTGCAGAAAATGCGGAACCGTTCGACGACGGCTTGTTCATAATTCCCGAATATAACGCAGAACCTCAAAAAGAGAAGACTGCTGACATAAAAGAAGAACCTATCGAAGAAAAACAAACTCCGCTTTCTCCGCTTTTGGAGGACGATGACGAAGAGCTTTGTCTTGAACCTATCGAAGACACTCCCTACGTTATTCCGCCCATATCTCTCCTTACGGCAGACGAGGGCAACAACGGCGGTCCTACGAGAGCCGACGTTGAACGTACAAGCAGAAAGCTTGAAGAGGTTCTTGCAAGCTTTAACGTAAAGGCAAAGGTTATAAACTGCACCTACGGCCCTACGGTAACCCGTTATGAGGTCCAACCCGAAACGGGCGTGCGTGTTAAAGCTATCTCAAACCTTGCCGACGATATTGCGCTTCACCTTGCCGCAACTGCGGTACGTATTGAAAATATCCCCGGTAAAGCCGCTGTCGGTATAGAAATACCCAACCGCAACGTATCTACGGTAAGACTCAGAGGTCTTATCGAAAACCCGATATTCAAGGAAAACAAGAGCCGTTTGTTTACTGCACTCGGCGAAGACGTTGCAGGCAACCCCGTATATCTCGATATTGCAAAAATGCCCCACCTTCTCGTTGCAGGTGCGACGGGACAGGGCAAATCGGTTTGTATAAACTCGCTTATCATCTCGTTGCTCTACCGCAACCACCCGAACGACGTTAAGCTTATACTTATCGACCCGAAAACCGTTGAATTTTCGGACTATAAGGATATACCCCACCTTCTCGTTCCCGTTATTAACGACCCGAAAAATGCGGCAGGTACGCTTAATTGGGCTTGTACCGAAATGGAAAACCGCTACCGTCTTATACAAGAGGTCGGCGCACGTGACCTTATGGGTTATAATTCCGCTGTCGCAGACGATCCCGAAAGAAATCTCCTTCCCCAGATCGTAATTTTCATTGACGAATTTGCCGACCTTATGATGACTGCTCCCGACGACGTCGAGACCTCGGTCTGCCGTCTTGCGCAGAAGGCACGTGCCGCAGGTATGCACCTTGTAATCGGCACACAGCGTCCCTCGGTTGACGTTATCACAGGTCTTATCAAAGCAAATATTCCTTCGAGAATCGCTCTCACCACAACTTCGCAGGTGGACAGCCGTACTATCCTTGATATGACGGGTGCGGAAAAGCTTCTCGGTAAGGGTGATATGCTCTATAACCCCGTCGGTGCGATGAAGCCCTTGCGTGTTCAGGGCGCATTCGTTGACGGTAAGAGCGAGGTTGCCGCCGTTACCCAGTTTATAAGAGATGCGGCACACGTTCAGTATGACGAATCTATTATGAAGCAGATCGAGCAGGAAGCAAAGCTCTGCGGTATGAAGGGTAAACGTGGCGCTGCCGCTGCCGAAGGTGCCGACGACGGTGACGAAAAGACAGATCCGATGCTTATGGATGCGATCGAGGTTGCTATCGAATGCAACACCGTTTCGACCTCGTTGCTTCAACGCCGCCTTTCGCTTGGTTATGCCCGTGCGGCAAGAATAATTGATAAAATGGAACGCAAGGGTTATATCGGTGAATTTGATGCGGCAACCAAAAAACGCACTATACTTATAACCCGTGAACAGTTTGCCGAGCTTAAGCTTAACGGCGAACCCAAGAAGGAGGAAGAAGCCAATGTTTAAAAAGATTCTGTGTATCCTTCTTGTTGTCGCCTGCCTGCTTCCGCTTTCGGCTTGCTCAAGCGCAAACGAATACGAGCTCACCTTCAATTTTGACGAAAACGGTAAAAAGGAATATATTTTCTATACCGATGAATGTGTCGTCTACGTTGTAAGCGGTTTGATGATGTGTAGTGTTGACGGCAAATCGAAAATGCTTGAAATGGCATTGCACGACGGAGATATCACCGTCGAGGCAATTCTCGAATCCGCTTCTGCCGATGCTGAAAACGAGGATATTAAGTTTACCGAATATCCCGACGGAAGCATTGAATACCATTACGAAGGCTTCAACCTTGTAAAGCTGAACAGCCTCACGGGAAGCAAGGATTTATATTTCCTTCCCGACAGTATGAGCTATTACGATATACAAGAATAGTATTGTGCTTTCGCACAATACATCGATATAAATCCCTGACGGGATTTTCGAGATACGGCAAAGCCGTTCGATATGCAAAATGCTCGATATGCCCTGATGGGCAAGAAGGGATTTATATCATATCGAATCCGAGGTTGACGAGGATATATCGAATTTACGAAGTAAATATATCGATTTTGCAAAGCAAAAATATCGACAAAAAACCCGAAGGAAATTTTCCTTCGGGTTTTGTATTTATCTTTTATCAATCGCCTGTGCATATTTAACCGATGCCATAGCGTCTGCGCCGTAGAAGTCTGCGCCCATGGCGTTGGCGTATTCTTCGGTAAGCACCGCGCCGCCGACCATAATTTTAATATCGGGAATCTCGGCTTTAAGCATCTTCACCGTTTCGGTCATAGCAGGAACGGTCGTGGTCATCAATGCACTCAATCCGACAAGCCTTGCGCCCGTTGATTTTGCTTCGGCAACGACATGCTCGGGCGGAACGTCTTTGCCAAGGTCGATAACGTCAAAGCCGTAATTGGAAAGCAACGTTGAAACGATATTCTTTCCGATATCGTGTATATCACCCTTGACCGTCGCCATAATTATTTTCATACCTTTTTCACGGCTGTTTTCGGAAAGAGCGTTGTTTACGGCATTGAAAGCCGATTTTGCCGCATCCGCACCGCCAAGCAGACGGGGGAGGAAAATCTGCTTTTTCTCATAGCCGTCGCCGAGCGCATTAAGCGCAGGAATAAGGTCTTCTTCGATAATTTCAAGAGGTTTTTTCGTTTCGAGAAGTTTCTCTGCACATTCGAAAGCCTTCTTTGACAGACCCGAAAATACGGCTTCGTAAAGGGTAATATCCTTCTTTTCGGATATTACAGCCGTATCCATTCCCGAGCCTTCGGTATCAAAGGTGAAATCACGGCAGGGGTTTTCGTCGGCAAGCACGGTCTTTGCCGTTTCGGAGGCAGGGTTGATTATCGCCGCAGTCAAGCCTCTTGCTGCTGCCGCAGAAAGGAAAGAAGCATTAATACGTTCTCTGTCAGGCATACCGTAGGAGATGTTAGAAACACCCAAAGCGGTTTTCAAGCCTCTGCTTGAGAGATTTTCAACACATTCAAGGGTCTTGTTTCCGCTTTCCTTGTCGGTTGCAACCGTCATTGTCAAGGCATCGAAAAGAAGTCTGTCCCTTGAAATACCCATTTCTTCGGCACGTTTGATTATTTTGTCGGCAATCTTCAATCTATCCTTCGGGCTGTCGGGAATACCGTTTTCGTCAAGAAGGAGAGCAACACAATATGCGCCGTATTTTTTAACTATCGGCAAAACGGTATTTAGGCTTTCTTCCTTGCCGTTGACCGAGTTTATTATCGGAATACCGTTATATATCCTTGCAGAAGCCGATAATGCTTCGGGAGAAGCGGAATCGAGCTGTAAGGGGAGAGAGCTGACGCTTTGTACGGCAAGAACTGCATTTTTCAAAACGGCAGGCTCGTCAATATTGGGGATACCGACGTTAACGTCGAGAATATCCGCACCGCTGTTTTCCTGCGAAACAGCTTCTGTGCAAAGATAGTCCATATCGCCGTTTTTGAGTGCATCCTTAAGCTTTTGCTTGCCCGTTGGGTTCAGCCTTTCGCCCACAACGGCGGTCTTGTTTCCAAGACGGCAAACCTTTATACCCGAGCAAACTGCGTTTTTATAATCGCCTTCAAGCTTTTTTATCTTTTTGTCGGCAAGTGCGTTTGACACCTGACTGATATATTCGGGAGAAGTACCGCAACAACCGCCAACGGCGTAAATGCCGGATTCTGCAAGAGAGAGCGCAAAATCATAGAACCTTTCGGGCTTGACGTCAAAATAGGTATTACCGTTTTCGTCAAGCTTGGGCAGACCTGCGTTTGCATTGACGATTATGGGAAGTCCCGAAATTGAAGCAAGCTTTTTTGCGATCGGCTCCATAGCATCGGGGCCGAGACCGCAGTTAACGCCGATAGCGTCAACACCGAGAGAAGCAAGATAGACGGCAACCGTTTCTGCATCTGCACCCGTAAGCGTGCGCATACCTTCATCAAAGGTAAGAGAAATCGCAACGGGCAGGCTTGAATTCTCTCTCGCTGCGATAAAAGCGGCTTTACATTCGTAAAGGTCGCTCATCGTTTCAAAAAAGATCAAATCCGCACCTGCGTCCTCGGCGGCTTTTACGGAATCAGAAAAAGCATCGACCGCTTCTTCAAAATCCATATCGCCGATGGGGTGCATCAATCTTCCCGTAGGTCCGATGTCGGCGGCAACGAGAATCTCTCTGTCAGCCTCGCTTGCCGCTTTTTTTGCAAGCGAAACCGCACGGTAGACCTCGTCATAGCTGTCCATACCGAAGGGGGTCAGCTTTGTTTTATTAGAACTGAAGCTGTTCGACGAAATAACGTCTGCACCTGCCTTTATATAGGCACGGTGGACGTTGAGAACAGCTTCTTCGTTGGTTGTATTAAGTGTTTCGGGCAATTCGCCTGCCTTTAGCCCTGCATTTTGGAGCATTGTGCCCATTGCGCCGTCGAAAACGAGAGGCTTGCCCGAGAATTTATCGAAAATGCTCATTTACGTATCTCCGAAAGATTTTCCATAATTGCCTTTGCAATATCGGGTTTATTCATAGCATAGATATGTATGTTGTTAACGCCGTTTGCGATAAGGTCAATGATCTGGTTCGTTGCAAACGCAATACCTGCCTGCTTCATCGCAAGGGGGTTATCACCGAAACGCTCGACCATCTCACGAAGGCTTCTCGGTACGCTTGTACCCGAAAGCGAAACGCTTCTTTGCAACTGTCTTGCGTTGGTTATCGGCATAATACCTGCAATAACGGGAATGTTAATACCTTTTCTCTGGAATTTGGAGAGGAAGGAATACATAACCTCGTTATCAAAAAACATCTGCGTTGTGAAAAATTCGCAGCCGCTTTCTGCTTTTATCTTGAGATTATCTATATCTGCGGAAACGGTTGCAGATTCGGGGTGTCCCTCGGGATAGCAAGCGCCGCCGACGCAGAAATCGCCCTTGGATTTAATAGCCTTCGCAATATCGCTTGCGTGGGCATAAACCTTCTTCGGCTCTCTGCCTTGGGGCATATCGCCACGGAGCGCAAGTATGTTTTCAATACCGTTCGCTTTAAGCGTTTTCAGATATTCGTCAAGAGTTTCCTCGTCGGAAGAAACGCAGGTCACGTGTGCAAGAGAAGCAACACCGCAGTTTTCAACCTCCTCGGCAAGCTCTGTCGTGAACGAAGCCGTCGTACCTGCCGCACCGTAGGTTACGCTGATAAAATCGGGAGAGAGCTTTGCGATCTCCGCAACGACCTGTCGGCTTTGGTCAAGCTCTGTACCAAGCTTTGGCGGAAAAATCTCGCAGGATATCGTTATTTCTTTGTTTTTAAGTATTTCAGAGATCTTCATTTTAATCCCTCTTAAAAATATAATATTCCTTTTCGGGCTCGGCACAACCGTCAAAGCCCTTTCCGCCCGTTACAGAAACAAGGGAAAATCCCTTTGCGGCGGCAAGAATATCTTGTTTTTTGTGTAATTTTTGGATCTGTTGCTCGCAGGAACGGAAATAGTCCCCGTTCTCAAGCTCGGAAAAGGTGTCGATCATAAATTCGCAGGTCTCGCTGTCTTCCGAGAAAACACTTCTCCATACCGTGAGCGAATCGTCAAATTCATAAACGTAGCTCTGCCCGTCCATTATTTCCTTATAACGGTATTCGGTGTTTACGTCGAAGATGAACACATCGCCCGGCTCAAGATAGTTATGAACGAGCGAAAAGACGGTTTCAAGGTCGCAACGCTTGGTAAGATAATTAAGACAGTCGAAAGACGAATAGACCGCCTGGACGGTTCCGTAAAGCTCAAATTCACGCATATCCTGACACAGCAAAAGTGTGTTTTTGCCGTAGTTACGTTCACGGGCATAGTTCAGCATCTCCGGAGAGATGTCAAGCGCAACCATATCGTAACCGTTATCGGCAAGGATAGCGCAAATACCGCCCGTACCGCAGCCAAGGTCGAGAACCTCTTTAACCTTTATATCCGCTTTTTGAAAGTCGGACATAAGCATTTCCGCATAGGGCTTATACGCATTACCGTTTATGCGGTCGTAAATATCGGCAAGGGTGGTGAAGCTCATTCCGAAATTCTGTCGAGAACCATTGCATATCCGTCGCTTCCGTAGCGGAGAGCACGGTTAACACGGGTGATGGTAGCGGTGGAGAGATGGGTTTTTTCTGCAATATCGTTATAGGTGTTGCCGTCACGGAGCATTTCTGCAGCGGTGAGACGCTTGCTCATTTCTGTAATTTCGCTTATAGTGCAAAGGTCGCTCAAAAAACGGTATGCTTCGTCAACGTTTTTAACGCAAACTATCGCAGCGGCAAGCTTATCTGTGGTAGCATCCTTGATTTTTTCTAACATTTTAAATTCCTCCTGAGAAATTATATTTCGTTTCATACATTAACGTGTTAAATTATTATACTATTAATTCCGCAACAATGCAATAGATTAATCGAATTTTTTATTAAAAATACAAAAATTTTATTGATATTGACAAACGCTTTGCGATAGAATAAAATATACATATAAACCAAACGGAGGAATTGATTATGGAATACGTTATCCGCGTTGAAAATGAAATTAACTTTGACCGTGCCGAAAAGGCTATGATCTCAAACTATAAATGGGTCGAGGGCTATGCACCCAAGGCGTTTGCAGAGCTTATCTACGTTGAAAACAAAGGCTTTGCGCTTCGTATGACCGCTTGTGAAGATAACCCCAAGGCAATCTACACCAAATATGACGAGCCCGTTTATAAGGACAGCTGTCTTGAATTTTTCGTCAGCTTCAATAAGGATAACGGCAAATATATGAACTTTGAAATGAACGCAAACGGTGCTTTCCTTTCTGCCGTTCGTACCGACCGCAAGAACAAGACCGAGATCGACAAGCTTGCGCCCCTTCCCGAGGTTAAACCCTTCAAGGGTGAAGGATTCTGGGGTGTTGAAACCTTCTTCTCGCTTGAATTTATCGAAAAGACGTCGGGTAAAACCTCGTTTGAGAGAGGGGAAAGCTTCAAGGGTAATTTCTATAAATGCGGTGACGAGACCGAAATACCCCACTTTGGTATGTGGTCGCCCGTCGGCACCGAAAACCCCGATTTCCACCGTCCCGAATTCTTCGGAACTCTTACAATCGAAAAATAAATAAAAAAGAGGAACGCTTGGAGCGTTCCTTTTTTTGTTAAAAGAAAACCCCGCCATCGTGGCGGGGTTCCGTAAAGGCTATTGCCGGTGAGCAGAAAAACAACAAAAACATAGAATAAACAAAAGAATGTAGTTGTTTGTAATAATTAGTGTTCCCAAAACTTGCCTCCCCTGTGCAGACAACCCCACAAAACAAGTTTTGCGGGGACCCCAACGGGGAGGTGGCACGGCGAGTCCAAGCGCCGTGACGGAAGGGTTGTAGGATACAAAGTATCCGTAGTTTTTACTATTTTATGTTAATGACAACCCTTCAGTCTTCTCGCTATGCTCAAAGACAGCTCCCCTTACACAGGGGAGCCGAGGGCGCAAACTCACAAAATTTGGTCAAGTGTACTATGGTCAGAACCCGTTTACGGGTAGCAAGTAAAAGTTGCATGGCTGACAGGCCAATAAAAAGCGCACTTGTGCGCCGCCAGTAGAGTTTAGGGCTATGCCCGAACAACAAATATCCGCTCGCTTAACGAGCGGATATTTTTGTGCAAAAACGCAATACCCTCTGCGCATTTTGTTCAAAAATTCGCAACAAAATCCTTTCTTGAACACAATAAAACTGTATACAATGCACAGTTTTTAAGAAAACTTTTTGTTTTGTGTACCGATTTACAAGAAACTGTAAAGTATGATATAATGACTTTGAATTTTTAAGGTTTATTTAAGAAAGGGGATAATATATGAAAATTCGTTTTTCCAAAATCGTGTCCTTGGCATTGGCATTGGTCCTTGTTTTTTCTTGCTTTGCAATTTGTGCATCGGCAATAACCTGGGACACCGTTCCTTCGGGAACTACGTACGCTTCCCGCTATTGGTCTTCCTATTACTACGGCAGTAAATTCTACAACAACATGACAAAGGTTCCTCTCACCGGCGACGGCAGAAGAGATACCGTTGCTGTTGCGCTTTCTCAGGTTGGTTACCTCGAGGGCGACTCCCGTTCCGGCGAATCGGGCACGACGGGCGGTTACGGTAACTATACCGAATACGGCTACTATGCAGGCTGTAACGCAGGCGCATGGTGTGCGGCTTTCTGTTCTTGGTCCTATTATACCGCACAGGTCACAAATACCGACGGCGGTTCTTACGATACCAACTCCGGCAATATCTATGCAGATACCTACGTTCCCGACTGGAGCTCCTATCTTGTAAGTCAGGGCAGATACAAGACCGCATATCAGTTCAGAAATGACTATGAATACGGATATTTGTATGATTCGTCCTATATTCCTCAGCCCGGCGACCTTGTATTCTTCTATACCTCGTCTGAGGACTATCCCACTTGGGAAGGTCATATCGGTCTTGTTGCATATTGCGACGGAAGCACCGTTTATACTATAGAGGGTAACACCTCCAGCGGCACTGCCGTTGTTTCCGAAGGCGGCGGTGCGTTCTTCAAGTCTTACGACCTCTACGGTTCCAAGCTTGTCGGCTTCGGCTCTATGCCTTTTAACAGCGTTTCCGACCTTCCTCCCATCGACTACACCGGCGCAAACCCCACTCCCGGTATCTACGTTACCGCAACGGGCGATGTTTCGGTCTATGCAGAAAGAGATGACGCAACTCCCACTTGGACGCTTCCTATGTCCTCTCTCTTTGAAGTAACGAAGATCGAACAGGATACATACGGCTATACAATGCTCTGTTCCAAGTGTGAGATCAACGGCGTTACCGTTAACGGTTGGATCCCTCTTAATATAGGAAGCAGAACCATTCAGATATATGCTTCGGGCAACACCACTCCGGAGCTTGAATCCAACACCTTTGAGATCGGCTCTGATAACAC
>JAFVXP010000052.1 GCA_017501055.1 Clostridia bacterium
CTCGGACACACCCCCGGCGCTGAAGCTGACTGTACCAACGATCAGACCTGTACCGTTTGTGGCGAAGTACTTAAAGAAGCTCTTGGTCACACTCCCGGTGCAGAAGCAGACTGTACCAACGATCAGACCTGTACCGTTTGTGGCGAAGTCCTCAACGAAAAACTTGGTCATACCCCCGGCGCTGAAGCTGACTGTGTAAACGATCAGACCTGTACCGTTTGCGGTGAAGTTCTCAACGAAAAACTCGGTCACACCGAAGGTGAATGGGACGTAATTACCGAAGCAACCTACAAAAAAGAAGGTTGGAGAGAAAAATACTGTACCGTTTGCGGTGAGCTTATTGCGGCTGAAGCAATCCCCGTAATCGAAGTTGACTATATGCTCGGCGACGTTGACTTTGACAGCGACGTTGACACCATGGACTACATTAAGGTTAAACGTGCAGTTATGGGAACCTACACCATGACCGAACTCGAAGAGCTTGCAGCTGACGTTAACGTATCGGATTCGCTTGAAATGTCCGACTACATTCTGATCAAGCGTCACGCAATGGGCACTTTCGTTATTGCACAGCCCGAATAAAACTTCCGTAACCACCCCCAATAATTACCCCACAAAACACACGGTTTTGCGGGGACCCCGATAACCTCTAACGGAGACACTTCGTAAAGAAGTAGTCTCCGTTTTCTATGCAAAAAGAAAATGACACTTTCAAAACTTAAAAGTGTCATAGTGGGTTACAAGAAAATTAATATTGATATTTTTTGCGCTTTGCAAGAAGTAATATAAGCGTTAAGGCTGCGGCGACGGCTTCGGCAACCACGCCCGAAACCCAAATCCCGTCAATATCGAATATCAAGGGAAGCGTTAGAACGCAAACTACTTGCAACACGAGCGTTCGCATAAAGGAGATTATTGCCGAAACAAGACCGTCATTGAGTGCGGTGAAAAATCCCGAGCCGAATATTGCAACGCCCGAAAAAAGGAATGACAGAGAAAATATAGTAAATCCACGCAAGGTTAATTCCGTTAATGCTTTATCATATCCAACGAAAAATACCGACAGCGGCTTTGCCGTTAAGAAGGCAAGAAGCATCATTAACACAGAGCAAACCCCTATAATAACAAAGCTTTTTCTTAAAAGACCTTTAAGCTCAACCGTGTTTTTTGCGCCGTAATGATAACCGATGATCGGCGCAACGCCGACCGAATAGCCGATATATGCAGAAAGGAACACAAAATTGACGTACATCAAAACTCCGTATGCCGCAACGCCGTCCTCGCCTGCATATTTGAGAAGCTGGAAGTTATAAAGCATACTGACAATCGACATTGAAATATTCGACAGCAATTCCGAAGAACCGTTCGTGCAAGCTTTTAAAAGTGCTTTGCCGTCGAATTCGGGTTTGACAAACCGCAGTATTCCCGCATTTTTCCGAGAGAAATATACCAAAGGTATGACACCGCCGACAAACTGGCTTAATGCCGTTGCAATTGCCGCACCGACAAGCTTTAATTCCTGCGGAAGTAATATTACCAAAACCGCGTCCATAACCATATTCGTAACGCCCGAAACGACCGTTACCAAAAGGCCGAGAAGCGGTTTTTCCGCCGTAACGAAAAAGCTTTGAAACTCAAGCTGAAGCATAAAAAACGGCAGTACCGCAAGAATAATGCGTCCGTATATTACGCAGTATTCAAGCATCTCTCCTTCCGCACCGAGCATTGATGCAACGGGGCGAATGAAGATTATTCCGAGCAAGGCTACGGCGACACCGAGACCTATCGAAATATAAACAAACATAGAAAAAAGCTTTCTTGCCTTTTCCTGTTTGCCCTCTCCAAGCGTTTTTGCGATCAATGCACTTCCGCCCGTTCCGAGCATAAACCCGAAAGCGCCGAGTATCATTATAAACGGATATATGAAATTGACTGCCGCAAAAGGCGTTTTGCCTGCATAGTTGGAAACGAAATAGCCGTCAACGACACCGTATATTGAAGTGAATATCATCATTACGATTGACGGGAACGTGAACCGTAACAGTTTTTTATACGTAAAGTGGTCCGAAAGTTTGATTCTCATTGATTCTCCGAAAAATTGATTTGATATGTATTATATCACGCATTTTTCGTTTTTTCTATAGTTTATGAAAATTTAAGAAAAAACAGCTTGAAGCTTCAGCCTCAAGCTGTTTTTATTGTCGGGGTCCCCGAGAAGTCTAACGACTTCTTGGGGTGATTTATTGTCGGGGTCCCCGAGAAGTCTAACGACTTCTTGGGGTGATTTATTGTCGGGGTCCCCGAGAAGTCTAACGACTTCTTGGGGTGATTTATGCTTTCCAAATTGATTTAAGTATCGTTCCTATCTTGGGAGTGGTGCCGTACAGCAAAACGCCGACACGGTATATCTTTGCGGAGATAATACCGACACCGATGACCGAACCTATAAGTATTGCGATAGACGCCGCTATCTCATACCAAGGTACGGTGCTCATTGCGATTCTTGTGAACATCGCCATGGGCGAAGTGAAGGGTATATACGAGCATACCTTCATAAGACCGTTGTCTATGCCTGCGCCCGTCATTGAGAAGATAACAACGAAAAATCCGATTATAAACAATATCGTCACGGGTTGGACCGACGTATTGATATCTTCAAGCTTTGAGACCGTTGATGCTATCGCCGCATACATAAACGCATAGATGAGGAATCCAAGCAAGAAGAATACAAGCATATAAACAAGTATTTCGGTGGGAATGTTAAATATCGAATCGACGATCATATTGTCTTCCAAATAGGGCTTGTTTATATTATAGAACAACACAGCCGAGCCGAATACCGCAACAAGCTGGAGCAAGCCTGCAAAGCAGGAAGCAAGCACCTTTCCGAACATCATATTCAAGGGCTTTGCGCTTGTTATGAGAACCTCCATAGCACGGGAGCTTTTTTCGGAAGCAACGTTGGTTGCAACCATCTGACCGTACATAAGGATCACGAAATACAACGCAAATATCATAATATAGGTATAGAAGAAATTCTGCGCTTCGTCTTTACCGAGAGCTTCCGCTTCGCCGGTTATCTGAATATTCATAACCTCGCCGGCTTGTTCGGCGGTCATGCCGCTGCCTACCATAGCGTTCATTTGATAGACGCTCTTCAATACTTCGTTGGCAATTTCGATATTCATATCGTATATACCAAGATTGTTTACGTAGTATTTATATTCCGTGGCATTCGTCATAACGAAGGCACATTCCGCCTCGCCCGAGATTATCTTTTCCTTTATAGAATCGGTATCTTCGTTTGTAACCTGAACGTTATAATCCGTAAAAGAAGCAGAAAAAAGCTCCTTTACCATATCGGCTTGCGCCGTATCGTTGGATTTCACAAGCATTACCGCAAGTTCTTCGGCAGAATTATCAGCGGTATCTGTATCTACGGATTCTGTTATACGGGGAATGAACATTATAAAGGCCATAAGAAGGACTAAAAACACCGTTATGCCGACAAAGACCTTGTTTTTCAGATAATACTTAAGTTCGAATTTGAATATCTTTCCGAATTGATTCATTTGTCAGTCCTCCTTTCCCACATCGCCCGCATATTCAACGAAAATATCGTTAAGCGACGGTTCGAAGACCTTCACTTCGTCAATATCGTAATTTTCGATCAAGCGTGTCATCACGTTTTTCTTCTCTTCTGCAGAAGCAAGCTTTATCAAAAGAGAGCCGTTTTCCAAAGAAGCGCAAGACGAACCGAAATCCTCTTTTATCTTTTCGGGGTATTCCGTTCGAACCACCAAGCGGTCACGGGGGTAATCACGTTTTATATCGTGAAGATCGCCGTGCAATGCCACCTTGCCTTCGTTAAGAATTGCAATACTGTCGCAAAACTCTTCTATATAGTTCATCTGATGGCTTGAGAACAAAACTATCTTGCCGTTTTTGATCTGCTCCTTGACAACGTCCTTCAAAAGCATCGCATTGACGGGGTCAAGTCCCGAAAAGGGTTCGTCAAGTATAACTATATCGGGGTCATGCGCAAGAGCAGTTATAAGCTGTATCTTTTGCTGATTGCCCTTTGAAAGGGTATCAAGACGTTTGTTGCGGTATTCGGTCATTTCAAGTCGTTCAAGCCAATAATCGACCGATTTGACAGCGTCTTTAGAGTTCATACCCTTCAATTCCGCAAAATACACGAGCTGGTCGATAATTATCTTCTTGGGATAAAGTCCACGCTCTTCGGGAAGATAGCCTATGCCGACCTTCTTGTAATCTATAGGCTTGCCGTCGATCAACACTTCTCCGCTGTTTGCAGGAAATACGTCCATCAAAATACGTATAGACGTTGTCTTGCCTGCGCCGTTTCTGCCAAGAAGTCCAAAGGCTTTTCCGCCCTCGGCTTTGAAAGAAACGCCCGTGAGGACCTTTTTCGTCCCAAAGGATTTTTCTATATTTTTAAGTTCCAGTATCATTCTATTTCTCCTTGAACGACAGCTTTATCTCGCCTATACCGCCCGATATATCGATTCTGTTCGTTCTATTTCCGCTGTTTTCAAAGTTGGAAACGCTTTCTCCGTCAACAGTAATATTACCGATTCCTTTTTCGATATCAAGTCTGTAATCGTCCTTATTGCCGAGCACGGTTATATTGGATTGACCGATACCAAGCTCAAGATCGCTTTCACCGATAAGAGCAGAGGTCAGATTAAGCTGACCGACACCCATTTCAAGATCGAGATTACGTAACGAACCGTTGGATATAGTAATCTCGCCTGCGCCGGCCTCAATGTTAATATTGGAGTTGGCAACAAGGTTATCTATCTTAACCTCGCCTGCGCCGAATTCGAAGTTTACTTTATCTGCAGACAGACTGTCAACCGTCAATCTTCCTGCGCCCGTTGTTATATCTGCTTTTTCGAATACCGTTTCCGCAGGAACGTACAGAATGAGCACGGCGTTCTTATAGGTTGTACTGCTTAGCTTTTTTGTTTCCTTAACGGTAAGAACTCCGTTTTTGTCCTTAACGGTAAGATGCTTTAGATTGCTTTCAACAGAGAATTTTTCGCCCTGCTTGATAGTGAAATCAGCCGCGTTTATCTCTATTTCAAGACGTTTTATGTCCGACGGTACTTCATAAACCGTAACGTCCTCGTTTACCGCATCGTCACCGAACAGACCTATTATATTAATTATTCCTACAACGATGCCGACTATAAGAAAAACAGCAAGAGCTATTGCCGAATATTTAATTACCTTTTGAAACGTTGTCATTCTATATCCACGCCTCCGAACAGACAGGTTCCGCTTATATATATCGTGGGAGCATCTTTATGTACGGTAGTCTTATTGGAAACACCGCCGAAGATGCAGTTTGAATTAACCTTGACGTTAACGTTATCGGGGACCATAATATCGATACCGCCGAAGACCGCAGTAACCTGAATTGCACAATCATTTTCGATAACGGCTTTTCTAAGGTCACATTCCACACCGCCGAAGACCGCAGTTAATTCCGCACCCTCAAAAACTTCACCGTCGTAATTTATATCACAACCCGAAAAGGTCGCCGTGGTGGATTTGAACTTCTTTCCGTCCTGCTTTATTTTTGCAAAAATTTCCCTTGACTTATTGCCGAAAAGTCCGTTAAAGACCATTTTAAGACCGATAATTACTATTATCGCAGGCAAAAGGAGCTTCCAAAGCATAGAGAAGCTTAGAATATCCTGACAGCAGAGCAAGAGAAACACACCGATAATAATACCGATGATATTGCCCGTTTTTTCACGCTCGGTAAACAATCCTACGGTGCAGGGTACGATGATAAACAAAGTCCACCAGCCGTCAAAGAACACGTCGATATCGGTTACGTTTAATGCGTTAAGGGCAAAGATAACGCCTATTGCCACCAATACAAGACCCCAAAGAATACTGCTTAATTTTTTCATTTGTTTTTTCTCCTTATAAACAAAAAGTGCGCCAACCGAAGTTAACGCACCGAAAAACGCAAACCCCGATTGTCGCCAAACAAATCACAAGTAATGATAGGTTTCCCTTACAATAACCTGACGAAATTTGCGCTTTTTCCAAATCCACATGATTATTGTGTGCAAAAAAGGGTATAGTTACCCCTCTGCAAGGAAATTAACCATCATACTTATTAAAATTTGTTTGGCAATATATTTATAACACAATTATACTGAAAAGTAAAGTGTTTTTTTATTTGACATCAAAAAACGGCCCGTTTATCGAGCCGTTTTATATCAACCTTTATTTTCGTTTTCCCAAACAACGTTTCCGTTTATTATCGTCTTTACGACAGAGGATTTAATTTCAAGAGGGTTGCCGTCATAGATTACTATATCTGCGTCCTTGCCGACTTTCAAACTTCCCAGCCTTTTATCAACACGGCATATCCTTGCCGCATCAATAGTTATTGCTCTTAACGCACCCCATTCGCCCATACCCTCCTTTGCGGCAAGCCCTGCGCAGAGGGGCAGATATTGGATACGTGAAACGGGGTGGTCGGTGGTTATTGCAACCAACACGCCCGCTTTTTGCAATATTCCCGCCGTTTTGAAATCGGAACGGCTCACTTCATCCTTGCGTCTCGAGGCAAGCGACGGTCCGACTATGGCAGGAAATCCGCTTTCGGCAATCGATTCCGAAATAAGATGCCCTTCGGTGCAATGGTCAAGAGTTATATCAAGCCCAAATTCGTTGGCTATACGTATTGCCGTGAATATGTCGTCTGCACGGTGTACGTGGGCTTTAAGCGGTATTTTGCCCTCAAAAAGCTCTCTGTAACATTCCATACCGAAATCCCAATTTCCCGAGCTGTTTTCGAAATAATCACGTGCGTTGTTAAACTCCTCACGTATCAACGAGGCAATACCCATACGGGTCGAAGGGATATTTCCGTTTATTCCGTAATTCGACATTGGGTTTTCGCCGAATGCGATCTTTATTGCAGAGGGCGCAAGCACGACCATATCGTCGATACGTCTTCCGTGAGTTTTGATAAAAGCAAACTGACCGCCTATCGGATTTGCACTGCCGGGACCTACCATGACTCCCGTTATGCCCGAAGCTAACGCATTATGGAATGCGCTGTCCATAGGATTGACTGCGTCTATTGCACGCATACAGGGGGTTATCGGGTTTGTACCCTCGTTTGTAGAATCACCTTGCTGTGTTTTCTTTTCTTCGGCAATGCCGAGATGGCTGTGTGCATCGATAAAACCGGGATAAACGTTTAATCCCGTTGCATCGATAACAGTCATACGCTCGGTTGGATCTATGTTTTTTGAAATTTCAATTATTTTCCCGTTTTCTATGAGAAGGTCGGATTTGATAACTTCCTCGTTTTCCATCGTGAAAAGCAAGCCGTTTTTTATTAAAAGCATTTTTTATCTCCTGAAAAATTTTTCAAGTATAGTTTTCCTGAAAAGCAGACAAACTATTCTTGAAATCTATTAAGGAGGATTTAACGATGAACAACAATTATCAAAACCAGAACAACCAGAATAATCAGAACAATCGTAATGACCGGAACAACCGCAACCGTCAGAACGATCAGAACAACCGCAACAACAATAACAACCGCAACAACAATAACAACCGCAACGACCAGAACAACCGCAACGACCAGAACAATCAGTATAGATAGATCGTTAATTAATGCAAAAAGATCCGCCCGAAACAATATTCAGGCGGATTTTTTGTTTTTAAATATCCTTTTCCAGATCCTGCCAAAAGCTTTTAACGGTTTGCTCGTAACCTTCTTTATCTATCACATAGCTTATTGCGTGGTCCGCTCCCGGAACTACAAACAAACGCTTTTCGGAAGTGCAGGCTTTATAATTCTCATAGGTCATTTCTATCGGCACAAAATGGTCGTCGGTGCCGTGAATGAAAAGTATCGGTTTTTCGGAATTCTTCACCGCTTCGAGGGTTGAATAGGAATCCGAGCCGAACAGTATCTTCTTTTTACAAAGGTCCCTTGCGGCGGCATTGTATATTCCGTACGGAAGGTGGAAATTGCTTTCAACAACGTGTTTCCAAATAGCGTGAGGAGAGGTGAAAGCGCAATCGGAAATAATTCCTTTTACGTTCTCGGGCAATTCAAATCCCGAAGCCATCAAAACCGTCGTTCCGCCCATCGATATTCCGCAAAGGTACATAGGTAATCTCGATTCCATACGCTCGTTTACCCAATTTATCCAGCTTAGGCAATCGTAACGCTCCAAAAGCCCGAACCCCATATATTCTCCGCCGCTTTTCCCCTGCGCACGCTGTTCGGCAAAGAGAACGGCACAGTCGTTTTCGAACATAAACGGAGCTATCAACCCAAAATCCTGCGACCAAGACGAACGCCAGCCGTGCATTGCGACTATAACCCTTTTGGGGTTTTCGGGGCAATACCAATGGCCCACAAGAGTTATACCGTCGAAGGCTTCGATTTCAATCTCTTCGCTCTGTGTCGATTCCAATTCCGAAGCGGCATTCATCGCACGCTCCAATATCTCCGAAAAATCGGAAAGCGACATTATCTTTTCTTTTTCCTTCTCGGTCTTTTTGGGTCCTTCACGGTCGAGCGCAAATTTCATCAAATACCTTGAGGAATAGTTATGAATTGCGGCGAGCGCAGAGACTCCGATAAATGCAATCCCGCCCGCTATGAGCATATTTCGTGTGCTTTTCTTCATAATAACTATCCCCTTTCCGTTTGATGCTCTTTCCCTATCTTTATTATAAATAATTATACGCTTTTTTGCAACTGTTGATTCACATAATCACCCCGACACTCACCCCAACACTCACCCCAAGAAGTAGTTAGACTTCTTGGGGACCCCGATAATAAAAGACCGAACGTTTAATCATTCGGTCTTTATATTTTGTGGGGTGCTTATTTCGGGGTCCCCGCAAAACCGTGTGTTTTGTGGGGTAAGATTTAGATCGTCTTCTTTTTGCTTATTACGTAAGCCATAGCGAAGCTGATTACGCAAAGCAAGCTCCAGAGAAGCATATTATTGCTGTCGCCGGTGTTGGGTTTTTCGGAATTGTTGTCTTCTTCGGAGGGTTCTTCGGAGGGTTCCTCGGAAGGTTCTTCGCTGGGTTCTTCAGAAGGCTCTTCGGAGGGTTCTTCGCTGGGTTCTTCAGAAGGCTCTTCGGAGGGTTCTTCGCTGGGTTCTTCGGATGGTTCTTCGGAAGGTTCTTCGC